>SEDB01000544.1 GCA_004210715.1 Pedobacter sp. | reverse complement strand
CGCATAACCAGCAGTTAAATAAAAATGAGGTTGTACTTTAATGTTCAGCAAATTATAATCCGAAAAGGAAAGTGATTTACTAAGCAGGTTGTCCGCTGAGAATCCGATAAAAAATTTTTCATTTGAATAATGAATTCCAGCCCTGACCTCTGGCATGATCTGATTCACATTTCCCGTTGGGATTCTATTATCTCCTAGTTCGATTGGATCGAGCAGATTTCCATCCAAACCCACTTGCATCACGCCCACGCCCAGCCCAAAAGCCAGAATATTCGTTTCGGTGCGGTCTAATTTTATTCTATAGGCAAAATTAGCAGCTGCCGTTAATGAATTTTGAGCCCCGATTTTATCTTTAGTGATAATCCCCCCGATTCCTAAACTTTCATTATTTATTGCCGCATCAGCAGAGATTGACATCGTTTGAGGCGCTCCCCTTACTCCTGTCCATTGGGCCCGGGCAAAAGCTTGAAGATAAAGTTCCTCCTTATAACCAGCATAAGCAGGATTAATGTACATTCCATTGAAAACATACTGGCCGAATTGGGCATTTTGTTGTGCCAATAACTTCTGTGGCACCGAGCTGATTAAAACTAAAAAAAATAACCGGGCGCTGCCCAATCGTTTTTGTAATCCTTTGATTGATAAACTGTACTACCCCATCGATTAATAATTGTAATATCGTTGAAATCAAAGGACGTCAGGTTTTCCAAATAAAATGTTTCGTTTTTCCCATCCCCATTGGGTGTAAAAACATTTGGAATTCGCAAACCTGATACTTCCTTTTGATCGGTCGAGATATTATTGAGCAGATTTGGATCAAACTCATTTGCGCTTACGCTAGCGGTATTACTAACCAAACCGATTTGGTTAGCGGTAACTTTAACAATCAGTTCTGCAAAAGCGCCATTTGGCAGCGCCTCCATGTTCCAGTTGATGGTTTTGGTTGAAGGATCAAAATTCGCCTTGCCGTTTGTAGGTACCGACAGACCAACATACGTTAAATTAGCTGGTAAAACATCTTTAACCAAAACGCCAGAAGCATCATTTACACCATTGTTGCGCACATTCAAGTAATAATCGAATACTTCGCCACTGAACACTTTTTTACTTACTGATCGTTTAGTAATGGCTACATCTGCATAAATCAGATCTTTAACCACGACCAAAATTTCCTCAGAGATATCAGAAGTACAACCAAGATTATTAACTGATGCAACTTTATAAACGCCCGCTGTTGCCGTGATTAAAGTTTGCTTGTTCTGATTATTAATTAAAACCCCATCTTTAAACCATATATAAGTACTTGCCCCAGCTGAATTTGCACGCAAAAACACCGACGATCCTTTTGTGATCGTGATTGTCTGCTGTCCGCTGGAAACAGTTTGGCCATATCCTTTTGCAAAAAACAATAGGAAAGCCAATAACAAGAAGGTTTGAAACCTAATCCTCATTTATAGATTTAAAGAATACAAATTTGTTTTTAGCCTGACTAGAACGTTACAGCCTCGGCAGTACCCTGAATTTGTGTTGGTGTAATGGTTGGTTTTGTAGGCTTAGGGCTTACGGTTATTTCATGATCGGCAACCACTGGGCAATATTTATTAGCACCAATTAGATAACCAACCTTCAAACGATACAAAGTTTTTCCAACGGTTGGATTAGTTGGCGTGTATGTTGGTGAGGTGGCTCCAGGAATAATATTCTCCGTTGTTCCTGAAATAGTGTACCATTGATAGGCCAGCGTAGTTATTTTCGGATCAGTATTGGTTACATTTCCAGTTTGCTGTTGCGGAGATGCCACACAGAAATCGGCCTTTGTAAAATCAACGACTAACGGCTTGAGAACATAAACTGGTATTTCCTGCATATCCGACTCACATGAATTTGGATCGTTGGATTTACTGCTTAAATAATAAAATCCCGTTTTAGTATCGGCTGCACTAACAGCACCATTGGTCATTGCCACTGGAGTGGAAGGTGTAGTTGTTTGCAGTTCACTGTACATGAGTTTCCATGTAGTATTTGGCGTTGTAGGAAGTGTTATCGTTAGTGCAGAGCCGCTACAAAAAAGACTTACTCCGGTAGCAGCTGGATCTACAGCTGCCTGTGCGTTAACCTTGGAATAACTGCAAAATAAACAAATTGCAATAATCAAAATTGGTTTTGTAAAAAAATTGTTCATGGGGA
>SEDB01000543.1 GCA_004210715.1 Pedobacter sp. | reverse complement strand
CAAGCTGAAACTAGAGGTTTAGAGTTACTGGAACTGTTCGGCTTAAAAGACAGAGCGCAGCATAAACCAAATCAGTTATCGGGAGGAGAGCAGCAACGTGTAGCCATTGCCCGTGCATTGATCAATAATCCATCTATTATTTTAGCTGATGAACCCTCTGGAAATCTTGATTCCGAAAATGCATCAGCATTACATCAACTTTTTGTAAGCTTAAGGGATAATTTCCAGCAAACTTTTGTTATCGTTACACATAATGAACATTTGGCAAAAACCAGCGATCGCGTTGTAACCATGAAGGATGGATTAATCGTGTAGGATCGTAATTTCTTGATCAAGAAATTTGGATAATATCTATTGAGGAAAATTTTGCTTGATTGAAGAATTTGGCAATTAAATATAATAATATTGAAAATACTGATTACCGGTGGGAATAACGCTAAGACGTTAAAGCTAATGAAAGCTTTCCCCACACATTTTATTTTACTGGCAGATTATGGCGATGTGCCTGGAATAGTGGCAGAAAATTACGCATTTACTACTCTGGGTATGCTTAATCAAGATAGTATTGCACATATTTTATTGAATTTTTGCATTACCGAGGCGATTGATTGTATTATTCCACTGCATCAATATGAGGTTGAGCCAATGGCAAAATCAGCTGTATTATTTAATGAATACGGTATTCAGGTTTTAACACCTCCGGCAGATTCAATTTCGAATTATTTATTTCTTGAAAAAAATACTTTTAAAAACTTCGCAGTTTTCATCGAAGGCGAATGCATTTTTGCTAGCGGCGGAGAGATTTTTATAAAACAAGATCACGAATTAAATGGTGTTTTTGGCTACAATGATCCAAGTGATGATTTAAAATTATTTACGATATAATCATGAATGCTTATCAATTAGTAAAGGATAAACAAGCTGTCATTTTTGAACTTGATGAGGTGCTTTATCCAGAAAAAGATTATTTACTTCAGGTCTATTATCTTTTCGCCCAATTTATCGAGTATTCTGAGCAGAAAAATGCCCAGACTATTTTAGAATTTATGAAGGATGAATTCGAAAAGTTTGGAATAGAAAATTTATTCGAGAAAACAGCGCAAGCATTTGAAATAGATTTAAAATACAAACATAACTTCGATTTATTGCATCAAAACGCCCGATTGCCTTTAAAGCTCTTGTTATTTAAAAATATGCTTGAATTCATACAATCGCTAGTTGTTGACCATAAAAAAATATTTATTGTTACGGCATATTGTGTCACTAGAAATTTACAAATAAACATGTTTAGAAAAGTTAATGTGAAGAAGAACATCATGTTCTTTATGATTGGAGCCGCCGGTTTTTTAGCTTCTTGTAAAAAAAACAGCGATGCGCCAGATGCAAATGGAAGTACACCTGTAGCTGAGAAAAATACGCTGCAAACACCAACAACCAACCGCGATTATTTAACCAGAGATTCCATATTTCTTTATGCGAAGCAAACCTATTTCTGGAATGTGGGTATGCCAGATTATGATACCTTTAATCCAAGAAAATATGCTAGCGATAATCAAGTGTTAGCTGCTTTGGCAGCGCTACCAAGCACTGGTGGAAAGGATAAATATTCATTTATTGATGATGGTACAGTTGCTGGTCAGTTGGGTGGTGTAAGTGGCGACTATGGCTTTTCGGCGAACTACGATGGTTCAAATCTACTTCGTGTAAAATCTGTTTATGCTACTTCTCCTGCTGGAATAGCGGGTTTAAAAAGAGGTTATCAAATTACTAGAGTGAATGGCAGAACTACATTAAGAACAAGCCAAAGTGATATTGATAATTTGAATGACGGTATTTTTGGTAGTAACCCCAGCGTTTCATTAACGGTAGTAAAACCTGATGGAACTTCACAAGATTTAGTCATTAACAGAGGTAGCTACAATATTAATCCCATTCTGTATTCAAATACTTATACTGTTGGTGCAAAAAAGGTTGGCTACATTGTTTTCAATAGTTTTACCACTAATTCTGTACCATTGTTAGATGCGTCCTTTGCTAAATTTACTGCTGATGGAATTACTGAACTGGTTGTTGATTTACGCTATAATGGTGGTGGTTCGGTAGCTACCTCAGAAGCTTTCACGAATTTAATTGCGCCTTCATCACAGAATGGAAAGATTATGTACACTACCTATTGGACTAAAACAATGCAGGATGCCCAAGCAACAATTTTAGAAAACCAGAAGTTCTACGCAAAAGGCAATGATGGTGTTACAAGATTGTATTCGTTTTTTGATTATTCGTACAAACCAACTCCAGCTGCAGGTAACCAGGAAGTTTTTGCCAAACGTGGAAGCTTAAATGGTTTAACAAGGGTTTACTTTCTGGTTGCTGGAGGTACGGCTTC
>SEDB01000542.1 GCA_004210715.1 Pedobacter sp. | reverse complement strand
TGACATTCTTCCACACGCTCATTATATTTTGAATCTGCCAACTCACGTGGCTTATTGGTATTGATGATGGCCAAAACGTATTTGCCCAAATCAACATCTACCATTTTGTATTTTAAAGTTTCACAATCCAACAAAATTGCTTTGTTTTTTTCACCAAAAGCGACAGCGAATTGATCCATTATACCTGAATTTAAACCAATAAATTCGTTTTCAACACGTTTGGCTAATTTCACAAGTTCGAGTTTATCGTAGCCCAAATTTAAATGATCGTTTAGGGCAAAGGCTGTTGCAATTTCTATTGACGCCGATGAAGATAAACCTGAACCAATTGGAATATTACCAAAATAGAGGAAATCAAAACCACCAAATTCTTTTCCATCTTTAATAAATTCATTGATTACGCCGATTGGATAATTCGCCCAGGAAGAACCATCTTTTTCATGATGTTTGTTGCTTTCAACTATTGTCTGCTTTTCAAAATTTAAACTTTTAAATCTAAACTGATGATCATTGTTGGATGCGATTGCAACCCAGGTTCCCAGCGTAATGGCACATGGCATTACCAAACCACCATTATAATCTATATGTTCGCCGATGAGATTTACACGACCAGGTGTAAAGTAAATTGCATCAGGTTCTTTATGGTATTGTTCTGCAAATTTTTGCGCAAGTTCGATTTTCATTTGGTTAAAAATATTTATAAAAAGCAACTAATAATGGTATGTTTGTTTAGGAAACAAAAATCCTAAGTTACAATTTATGAGCGTTCAGCAAACATCAACTGGAAAATTTATTGATGGCGAAGAGGTTATCGCAATCGAACTTACTAATACCAAAGGCACTTACGTTAAAATATTTAATTACGGTGCAATTATCAACAAATTTGTGGTTCAAAATATGAAAGGCGAGATGCAGGATATTGTGCTTGGCTTTGATACATTCGAGCAATATCTCGATCCTGAATATTTAAAAGATTACCCTTATTTCGGAGCAATCATAGGTAGATATGCTAACAGAATCAAAAATGGCCGTTTTACGATTGATAATGAGACTTACCAATTGAATCAAAACAACGGTAATGATACATTACATGGTGGAACGATAGGTTTTGATAGAAAAGTGTGGGATATTGTTGATTTTGATGAAGCCAATTCATCGGTTACTTTAGAATATGAAAGTGAAGATGGTGAAGAAAACTTCCCAGGGAACTTAGTGATTGATTTAACTTTTGAATTAACTGAAAATGATGAGCTTATATTAACCTATGAAGCCGAAACAGATAAGGCAACCGCTATCAATTTAACACATCACGGTTACTTTAATCTGTCGCCAAATGGAGATAATATTAAAAATCATCAGTTACAAATATTTGGATCTAACTATCTGGAACAAGACGAAAATTATTGTGTTACCGGAAAGTTGATACCCGTGGCTGGAACAGCGCTGGATTTTACCAGTTTAAAAGAAATTGGTAAAGATTGGGATTCAAATCAAGGTTATGATCAATCTTTTGTACTCGATAAAACTTATGGTGATTTAACTTTGGCAAGTAAAACAACTGAAGCAGAAAGCGGTTTAACCTTAAATGTATATAC
>SEDB01000110.1 GCA_004210715.1 Pedobacter sp. | reverse complement strand
AATTCGTTGCTATCCATGAAATCGCAAACACCCAGTTGGTTTAATTTTTCTCTAAGAGGTAATGTGTTAAAATAATTTGACATCGTTTTTGTTATTTATTTTATGGTTCTATTTTCTAATTATTTGTTTTTTTTGAAAAGCAATTATCTGTGCTCTTCGGTTATTTCAGTCCCGCTTTACATTGCAATCTTTTTTAACTTCTGTCATTCTGAGGAACGAAGAATTTGTTTCATCGGTTGCAGATGCTTCGTGCCTCAACATGACAGCTTATTCAAGGTTGCTGCTAAAAAAGTATTTCCACTTCAATTGGGTTTATCTAACTTGGGTTTGGTGTTTTTACCCTAAACCCTAAACCCTAAACCTTTTCTACACCTTTCTTCAGTGCCCATGCATATCCATAATGCACATTATCATGGCCAATGGTTGTAATTAAAACCTCTTCAATACTTTTCATCTCTACGCCGTAAGTTGAAGTTGAAAAAGGAGTGATGTTCGCAAACACGCCATTAGCATGGTCTTCTTTTATCTTTTCAATACTGTCAAGCGCTAAAGCCTTTAATTCTGCTACTTCCTTCGCTGTTACAGTATAAGTAGGGCGAGTATCTTTTTTATAAAACTCATTGAATTTTACTGAACTCGCATCGGCTAAAATTCCTGTGCGCACATAACAAAGCGTTTGCGTACTCACTACAATATGCCCGAAATTCCAGATGACATTGTTGTTGTAACCATCAGGAATTTTATTCAATTGCTCTATCGTTAAGCCATCTATCAACTGAGTAAAAGCTTTTCGGGAGTTAATTATAAAATCAAATATTTCATTCATTATTTTGTTCTTGTTATTGTCAGTATGAGTTTATCGAAGACTTTTTAATCTTGCTTCGACAAGCTTAGCATGACAATTCGCTTTAGTTTTACGTCCTGTACTTATAACCAACAACTTATTGCTTATTTACATGGTAAAAATCTTCTCGCCTTTATCTAAAAACTCATTCTCAACAAGTTCTTCTCCAGGTTCGAAAGCCTCAAACTCTTTCAGTTTTTCGTGGAAACCAGCACTGTCTTTAATAATAGCAACCCTTGCCGAACGCACAAACTCAATCAGTTCGTAAGGCTCTAAAGCTTTCACTAAAGCATCAGTTTCTTCTCTGTGGCCCGTTACTGCAAAAACAGTATAATCTTTACGGATTACAACTGCGCTAGCACCATATTGTCTAAGCAAACGTTCTACCGTCACTTTTTCAGCAATTTCATCAGTAGAAACTTTATATAAAGCCAGTTCCTGCCAAATAATTTCTTCGTTGGTATTGAAATAAACTTTCAATACTTCAATTTGCTTTTCAATCTGACGAGCCAGTTTTCTAACCACTTCATAACTTTCCGTAATCACAATGTTGAAACGGTGTATGCCATCAATTTCAGATGGAGAAGTATTTAAGCTTTCGATATTGATTTTTCTTTTGGAGAAGATAATCGCAATTCTATTTAATAAGCCAATACGATTTTCAGCATAAACCGTAATGGTATATTCCTGCTTTCCTTCTATATCAGCTTTATCGATTTTATGTTCTATTGTGTTTTCAGTACTCATGATGTTTCTTTTTACTTTACCGTCATTTCGACTTTGTGGAGAAATCTTTGTAAGTGTATTTCAAAGTTCTCTCCGTTTCGCTGCGCTCCAGTCGAGATGACGATTGCGCTATCTAAAAGGCTTTAGTCTTTCAGCTTTTACCTTTTCGCTTATTTCAATCTAATCTCACTTACGCTCATTCCTTGTGGAACCATTGGGAAAACGTTATTTTCTCTTCCGACCATTACTTCTAACAAGTAAGAACCTTCATGATTAATCATCGTTTCCAAAGCTGTTCTCAAGTTATTACGTTCATCAACTTTGTTGGCTTCGATGTAATAAGCTTTAGCAAGCGCCACAAAATCAGGACTTGTAATGTTTACCGAAGAATAACGTTTATCGTTAAATAGCTCTTGCCACTGGCGAACCATACCTAAGAAACGGTTGTTCAAAATCAAGATTTTAACCGCTGCACCAAACTGCATAATGGTACCCAATTCTTGGGGCGTCATTTGGAAACCACCATCACCAATAATAGCAATTACAGTTTTTTCTGGAGCACCGTATTTAGCTCCAATTGCAGCAGGTAAGCCAAAGCCCATTGTGCCTAAACCACCAGAAGTAATATTGCTACGGGTATTGTTAAATTTAGCATAACGGCAAGCCACCATTTGGTGCTGACCAACATCCGTTACAATCACTGCATCGCCGCCACAGATTTCGTTGATGTTGCGCAATACTTCTCCCATGGTAATTTCATCTCCCGCAGGGAAAAGTTCAGGAGTGATAACCTGGTCTATTTCTTGTTGGTTATAATCTCTAAATTTAGCTAACCAATCTTCGTGTTTATTTTCATTAACCAAATTGGTTAATAGGGGTAAGGTTTCTTTACAATCGCCCCAAACGCCCACATCAGCTTTAACATTTTTATCAATTTCAGCTGGGTCAATATCGAAATGAATGACTTTAGCCTGTTTCGCATATTTATCTAAACGACCAGTAACACGGTCATCGAAACGCATACCGATGGCAATCAAAACATCGCATTCGTTGGTTAAAACATTCGGTCCATAATTACCATGCATGCCTAACATACCAACATTTAATGGGTGCGAAGTTGGAATTGCACCTTCGCCCATAATTGTCCATGCGGCTGGAATACCACTTTTCTCAATAAATGCTTTAAATTCTTCTTCTGCGGTTCCTAAAACAACACCTTGTCCGAATAATACAAATGGTTTTTTAGCCGAGTTAATTAAAGCAGCTGCTTGCTCAATATACTCAACCCTAACTTTTGGTTTCGGCCGGTATGAGCGGATGTGATTGCACTTTACATATTCAGGAAATTCCTCAATCTGTATTTGTGCATTTTTAGTAATATCAATTAAAACTGGACCTGGTCTGCCACTTTTAGCAATGTAAAAAGCTTTAGCTAGAACTTCAGGTATTTCTTTCGCATCAGTAACCTGATAATTCCATTTGGTAACTGGCGTAGTGATGTTAATTACATCAGTTTCCTGAAAAGCATCAGTTCCTAATAAGTGAGCAAAAACCTGCCCTGTGATACAAACTAAAGGCGTACTGTCAATTTGTGCATCGGCCAAACCTGTAACCAAGTTGGTTGCGCCTGGTCCGCTGGTTGCGAAACAAACACCAACTTTACCGCTTGCTCTGGCAAAACCTTGAGCGGCATGGATGCCGCCTTGCTCATGACGAACCAATATGTGCTGTAACTTATCTGTATAATCGTACAATGCATCGTAAATCGGCATAATTGCTCCTCCAGGATAACCGAAGATGGTGGTTACGCCTTCTTCAATTAGTCCATTCAACAAAACCTGCGAGCCAGTTCCCTTGAAAGTTTTTGAGGTTTCTGCTTTGGCCTCGGTTTGCTGTATTGTATCTTGTGCAGTTTCCATAATTATGTTTTTGCGGTTCTATTATTTTAATCTTGATGTCACAAATTGTGACTTCAAGTCATCATCCCATATTGTGATGATTGGTGTCTTGATTAGATGCGGTCACAATTTGTGACCGGTTTAAATTTGACATTTTCCTTCCCCTTCAGGGGGTTAGGGGGTTAATATTCGTCAGTTACACAGCCGCTTGCCGCATCTGAAACTGTTTTAGCATATTTATATAAAACGCCTTTTGTTACTTTTAATGCAGGTTGAACATATTTTTTTCTACGCTCTGCGATAACTTCTTCGCTTACTTGTAAACTGATAATATTATTAACAGCATCGATTAAAATTCTGTCTTCATCTTCAACCAAACCAATTAAACCGCCTTTATAAGATTCTGGAGTGATGTGACCAACCACAAAACCGTGAGTGCCACCAGAGAAACGGCCATCGGTAATTAAAGCAACCGATTTTCCCAAGCCTGCACCTATAATTGCTGAAGTTGGTTTTAGCATTTCTGGCATACCTGGAGCACCAACTGGACCAGAGTTTTTAATTACGATTACATCGCCAGGCTGAACGCGACCGCTAGAAATACCAGCTATTAAATCGTGTTCACCATCAAATACACGTGCCGGACCTTCGAATTTTTCGCCTTCCTTACCAGAAATCTTTGCCACTGAACCTTTCTCTGCTAAGTTTCCGTAAAGGATTTGCAAATGACCAGTTGCTTTAATCGGCTCACTCAATTTTTGAATGATTTTCTGGTCGTAATCCATAATTGATTTCACATCAGCTAAATTTTCAGCCATTGTTTTACCAGTTACAGTTAAGCAATCGCCATGCAGTAAACCTTCGTTTAATAAAAACTTCAAAACCGCTGGAATACCGCCATACTGATGCAAATCTTGCATTAAGTATTTTCCACTTGGCTTAAAATCGGCCAATACAGGCGTAACATCACTCATCCTTTGGAAATCATCTTGCGTAATTTCTACACCGATTGCTTTTCCCATTGCGATAAAATGCAACACCGCATTTGTACTTCCACCTAAAATAATGATTGAGCGAATTGCATTCTCGAATGCTTTTCTCGTCATAATATCAGATGGTTTAATATCTTTTTCTAGTAAAACTTTAATGTACTTACCAGCATCTAAACATTCTTGTTTTTTCTCAGGACTTACCGCTGGATTTGAAGAAGAATATGGCAGACTCATCCCTAAAGCCTCAATTGCCGATGCCATTGTATTTGCCGTGTACATACCACCACAAGCGCCTGCACCCGGGCAAGTATGTTTAATAATGCCTTGGTAATCTTCTTCTGATAAATTACCACAGATTTTTTGTCCTAATGCCTCGAAAGCCGAAACGATGTTTAATTCTTCGCCTTTATAATGACCGGGAGCAATTGTACCACCATAAACCATAATAGATGGGCGGTCTAAACGAGCCATTGCCATAATTGCGCCTGGCATATTTTTATCGCAACCAGGAATTGAAATAATCCCATCATAATATTGGCCACCACAAATAGTTTCGATACTGTCTGCGATTACATCGCGACTTACCAATGAATAACGCATACCATCAGTACCGTTGCTCATTCCATCACTCACACCAATGGTATTAAAAATTAAGCCCACTAAATCATTTTTCCAGACGCCGGCTTTAACGTCTTTTGCAAGGTCGTTAAGGTGCATGTTGCAGGTGTTACCATCGTAACCCATACTCGCAATACCGACTTGTGCTTTTGCCATATCTGCATCGGTTAATCCGATTCCGTAAAGCATAGCTTGGGCAGCAGGTTGAGTTGGGTCTTGTGTAAATGTTTTACTGTACTTATTTAATTCGCTCATTGTTATTGGTTGGTTGTAATGTGTATTGTTTTGAGGTTGTAATGTTTGCAATCAGTCTTGATACTTGATTCTAGGTACTCGAAACTAAATAATCACTTCGTAATTCACTTTTTCGAGAACCAGGTTTTTATAAGCACGCTGTATGGTATAACCGATAGACTCTCTCCATAAACTACGGAAAACGATATCATCAATAGATGCGATGCCTGCAATTTCAGTAGCCGTTCCACATAAGAAAGCACTATCTGCTTGTCTTAAATCTTCTACCGTTAATTTCTTCTCGATGCATTCGATATCTAAAACAGTACAAAGTTCTTTAACCGTAGCTCTGGTAATTCCAGGTAAAATGTTGCCTAAAGATGGTGTGTACAACTTTCCATCTTTTTCGATGAAAATATTAGCACCCGATGCTTCAGCTACAAAACCGTGCATATCTAAAAGTAATGCTTCATCGTAGCCTTTAATGTTTGCTGCGGTGGTTGCTAAAATTGAGTTTACATAGTTTCCGCTCAATTTCGCTTCCATTGGAGTTGATTTAGGGTTCGGTCTTTCGTAATCAGAAATGGTTAATTTTAGTAACTTATTGCCAGAATAAGCATCCCAATCCCATGCACAAATTAAAATTGAAACACCAGTTGGCTCATTCAACTTCATATTTGGGTGGCAAAAAACCAGTGGACGGATGTAGGCATCCTTCAGTTTATTTAACGTAAGAAGTTTATAAGTTTCTTTGATTAATTCTTGCTTATCCCATGGAAAAGGAATATTCGCCAGTTGGCAAGAACGTTCTAAACGGTCGAAATGGGCAGCGGCTTTAAAAATGCGATTGCCATTATGCGTTTTGTAAGCTCTAATACCTTCGAACGCTGCATAACCATAATGTAACGACTGGCCATAAAGGTCAGTACTGCTATCTACAGCCTTTTCAAACTTTCCATTAAGGTAAATAATCGTGTTCGAATTATAATATTTCATCACGTTTTGTTATTTAAAAAAAGCGTCCTGTTTGTATCAGGACGCTTTAGGTATATTTAGTTTTTTTAAAATCTATTTAATCTGCGTCCGCTTATTGCCCCATAAAATATTTAGGAGTAGTAGGTTCACAATAATGACAGGCAACAACACAATATTTCCAGCTGCAAATGCAGTAATGTTGTTTATAAAATTGTTGTTTTGAGTTGTCATATTTCCTGATTCTTTATAAATACCAATTTAGTTTTTGGTTCATTAATATGCAAGAGAAATCAGAAAAAAGTGAAATAAGAATATAATTCTTATATTTTAGGTTAATTCGGAATATAATTCTTAATCGAAGTGGAATTAGTGATTTAATGCCGATAGCTGTAGACCGAATATCAAAACGGTATACGGTCTATTTGTTATGCTTGCATTATAAATTTTCTATTTTTCTTCTTAAAATAGATTTTCGTTGCAAAAAACTAACTGTTTATAGGAAAATTAAAGGTTGACCTTTTATACTAATTTACATGCTTTAAAGCCCATTGTATTTTATCTTAAGCCATAAAAAAAGCCTTTTCGAAATTAATCGAAAAGGCTTTCTGTTTATTGTTAAATTATTTTAAGCAATACCCTCTGCCAAAACAACAATTTTGTTGTGTATCGCTTCCACTACGCCACCTTTAATAAAGAAACGTTGCTCTTCATCTTTGCCTGCTTTTATAATAACTTCTCCATCTTCTAAAGTTGAGATGATTGCCGCGTGGTCTCTCAAAATTTGAAAAGAACCTAAAGTTCCAGGAACGGTAACCGCGGTTACTTCACCTTCGAAAACTTTTTTATCTGGAGTTAATATTTCTAAATTCATTTTTTTTGATTTGAGTACAAAGTAATTAGTATCAAGTATCAAGATTATAATTACCGTCTAGATACTTGATACTCAAATCTTGATACTAGTTCGCTTCTGCTAATAATTTTTTACCTTTTTCAATAGCATCTTCAATGCTACCAACTAAGTTAAATGCAGCTTCAGGATATTCATCAACTTCACCATCCATAATCATGTTGAAACCTTTGATGGTATCTTTAATATCAACCAATACACCTTTTAAGCCTGTAAATTGCTCAGCTACGTGGAAAGGTTGAGATAAGAAACGTTGAACACGACGAGCTCTTGATACCACTAATTTATCTTCTTCAGATAATTCGTCCATACCTAAAATCGCGATGATATCTTGTAATTCTTTATAACGTTGTAAAGTTTC
>SEDB01000541.1 GCA_004210715.1 Pedobacter sp. | reverse complement strand
TTGCTCAACATTTCTTCCTGCTCTCTGCGGTTTTTAACGATATGAATTGCGGAAAACAACGCTTCGGTAAATGAAGTTGAATCAGCCAAATCTTTTCCTGCAATATCGTAACCTGTACCATGATCTGGAGAGGTGCGAACGAAATTTAAACCTGCAGTGTAGTTTACGCCATTGTGGAAAGCCAGCGTTTTAAAAGGGATCAAACCCTGATCGTGGTACATGGCCAAAACGGCATCAAACTTTTTGTAACTGCCGTTTCCAAAAAAACCATCAGCAGGATAAGGTCCAAAAACCATCAAACCTTTATCGTAAGCTTC
Organism: Pedobacter sp.; assembly: GCA_004210715.1. GTDB lineage: Bacteria > Bacteroidota > Bacteroidia > Sphingobacteriales > Sphingobacteriaceae > Pedobacter. Next base: position 2,092 of record SEDB01000541.1, on the reverse strand, counting down.
TTGAATGGCCGGAGTGATAATTTCAGCCTCTTCTGCACCCAATAAACCATTGTCGCTGGCATGAGGATTTAACCCCAAAACTGCGATTTTTGGTTTCTCGATCCAGAAATCTTTTTTCAAACTATCATTAATCAGCTTTAATTTGCTGAGGATTTTTTCTTTGGTAATCGATGTTGGAACATCCTTAACAGGAATATGCCCGGTAACTACGCCAACACGTAAATTCTCGCTGATTAAGAACATCAGCACATCTTTACTGCCACTTTTCTCCTGCAAATATTCGGTATGGCCCGGAAAAGAAAAGGTTTCTGATTGAATGTTGTGTTTATTGATCGGAGCAGTAACCAAAGCATCAATGTCTCCAGCCACTAAATCGGCTGTAGCTCTTTCTAAGGATAAAAGTGCATATTTTCCGCCCGTTGCTGTAACTTGTCCGAGTTCGATTTTCACATCTTCTTCCCAGCAATTAATCATATTAGCCTTTTTAAGCTGCGCCTGTAAAAGCGAAAAAACATTTAGGTCAGCATTTTTTAACCGATAAAGGCATTGCCAACCGCATTGTAGAAAGTTTGGTTAATACCGACAAGTACAACCAGGTTTTGGAAGTTGGCCCTGGAATGGGAATCCTTTCTGATTTTTTGTTGCAAAGGGAAGATTTACAGACTTATTTAATCGATATTGATACAGAATCTTTCCATTTCCTGAATGAAAAATACCCACAATTGGGCGATCGCCTAATCAATGGCGACTTTTTAAAGCTGGATTTTGATGCCATTTTCCCCAATAAATTTGCCATCATCGGCAATTTTCCTTACAATATTTCATCGCAAATTTTATTTAAGATTTTAGATAACCGCCATAAAGTGGTAGAAATGGTTGGTATGTTTCAAAAAGAAGTAGCCCAACGTTGTGCTGCGCCTGCTGGAAACAAAGAATATGGCATTTTAAGTGTTTTTCTACAGGCTTATTATAAAATTGAGTACTTGTTTACAGTAAAGCCAGGCACTTTTAATCCGCCACCAAAAGTACATTCGGCCGTTATTCGTTTAACCAGAAATGAAGTGGAAACATTGGATTGTGATGAAAAATTATTCTGGCGTGTGGTTAAAGCTGGCTTCAACCAACGAAGAAAAACTTTGCGTAATGCCGTTTCTGCGGTAATGCCGAAAGACAAAATGGATGACCATATCTATTTTGAAAAAAGGGCTGAACAATTAACTGTCGACGATTTTGTGAAGTTAACGCAGCATGTAAGCGCTTTAATGCAGCAGGATTAACAGCAGAAGCGTCATAAAAGAAAACAACCCACCTCAAACTAATTGAGTTGGGTTGTTTAGTAAAAATGAATATAGTTTACAGTCTAAAACTAAATATTGGCATTCTGCAGCGGATAAAATGTAAGTACATTAACCATCTTTTTATCTTTAGCTTTGCCTGTTGGATTAGAAACATTCAAAATACTAATATACTTTGTTGGATCACCAGGAGATTCAAAAACGATTACTTCTGCGTAATTCTGTTCATTTAGCAATGATGGATCATCGTTCAAAACGACAAAATTCCGATTACTCAACTCACTTAGAATAAACTCTTTGTTTTCTACCAGTGGAATACGGTTTAGCGTTTTCCGCTTTTTCATCCATTGATCATTTATTTCGGAATACGGTTTAGTTACCTGTCCATTTAATACGGCAAATATGATTCCGCCAAGAATAACGATAAATTCTCCTGCCCAGATAATCCACAATAATAGCCCACTTACAGTATCAGTTCCTTTTATTCGAAAGGATCCAACTTCGTTCAGGTTAACAATTTCCTGAAAAAGGATGTTAGGATGCGTGAAAAGGAAAAAGAAATCATCGGCTAATATTTTTATATCATCGGCACTTAGGTTAAAAGTAAATCCTTTCCTGCTGTAAACCAGTGTATCGAAAAATACCCATTGAACATAGAATGCAAATAGTCCACAGAATATAGCAATAATAGTAACGATTTTCTTATTCCTCAATTTCCCGATTTTTACACCCAGATCGATGAAAAAACCTAAACCCATACCTAAAAGAAAAGCGATAATGGCAATGAACCAAATATT
>SEDB01000540.1 GCA_004210715.1 Pedobacter sp. | reverse complement strand
CTGTTGCCCGAAAAGTGGTTCTTACGCCCGCATCAATCTTATTTGGTTAACGTTTTGTATGTAGATAAATTTCTAAAATCGGGTACAATTGTATTGAAAGATAAAACTGAAATTCCTGTATCGGGCCGTAGGAAAGATTACATTTTACAACATATCAATCATATCGAATGAATAAAATAAATGAATAACGTCACTATCAAGTTTCAAAATCCTTTTGAGGCGCATTTAAGTATTATCAATTTTATTAACAAAGAACAAACCATAAAAGCTTTTGAGGCAATTAACTGGGAACAGTTAAACATTGATATTTACGAAAAACATGATGATGTGATTCACGATTATTATTTTTTCGAAGTCAGCTATATTGACCATGTTACATTTGAACACACCATCAACCTGAGCGGTCTTTATACTCATGGAGAGAATTTAGAGCAGAACGGTCCGCAGTTTTACCTAAGATATACAAGACCGAAAGAAAAAACAAGCAGAGGTTTTCTTGGTTTGGGCGCATTAAAAACAAAAACAATTTCAGCAACACTTGAAATGGACGATTGTATTAAACCCTTTGCTTTAGAATGCCTGAGAGCATTTTTAAATCACAACACTACCTTTTTAGAAAACGAAATCGTAAATCATATTTCTTTCAATTCTTAACCATTTGATATCATTTTAACTACTAAACATGAAAAGCAGCACCTTTAAAATTTTCAAATGGATTGTTGTGGTGATCATTTCTTTGATTTTGATCATTACGGTTGTAACCTATTTTTACATGAAAAAGCCGCTTTTTGGCAAAGCTGCTGAAGGTGAAAGGCTAGAGAGAATGAAAAAATCGCCACATTTTAAAGATGGGATTTTCCATAACATAAATCATACACCCGAACTTACAGAAGGTTACAGCATGATGGGTGTTATTTTTGATAAGCTTTTCGGCGATCACCCAAGATTAAGTCCCATTGACAGCATTCCGTCTCAAAAAGTAGATTTGTTGCATTTACCAATTGATTCGAACGTTTTAGTTTGGTTCGGACATTCTTCCTATTTCATTCAACTTGATGGAAAACGAATTCTGGTTGATCCAGTATTTAGTGGTAACGCATCTCCAATTCCTGGTACGGTAACGGCATTTAAAGGGACTGACCGATACAAAGTAGAAGACCTCCCCGATATAGATTATCTAATTATTTCTCACGATCACTATGATCATGTAGATTACGAAACCTTAATTAAGCTGAAAAATAAAACCAAAAAGGTTTTTTGCGGATTAGGTGTTGGTGCTGATTTTGAAGATTGGGGATATAACCTAAACGACATTTACGAAAAGGATTGGAACGAAACCATTGACTTGGGTAATGGCTTTTTTATTCACACTACCCCGACAAGACATTTTTCGGGCAGGGGCTTTACCCGAAACAATACGTTGTGGATGTCGTATGTTTTTCAAAGTCCGACAATTAAAATTTATATTGGTGGCGATAGCGGCTACGATACGCACTTTGCAAACATAGGAAAGAAATTTGGCCCGATTGATTTGGCAATTTTGGAAGATGGCCAGTATGACATCAAATGGAAATACATCCACTTACTTCCCGAACA
>SEDB01000539.1 GCA_004210715.1 Pedobacter sp. | reverse complement strand
AATGAACATTATCAAACTTTATTAGGGGTAACAGGATCAGGAAAAACTTTTACGGTTGCCAACGTTATCGAGCAAACACAAAAGCCAACCTTAATCCTAAGCCATAACAAAACCTTGGCGGCGCAGCTATATGGAGAGTTTAAAAATTTCTTCCCCGAAAATTCGGTTAATTATTTCGTTTCTTATTACGACTATTATCAGCCTGAAGCTTTTATTGCCTCAAGCAACACTTATATCGAAAAGGATTTAAGCATCAACGAAGAGATTGAAAAACTTCGTTTGCGTACCACTTCATCATTAATGAGTGGTCGGAGAGATATCATTGTGGTTTCGTCCATTTCCTGTATTTATGGTATGGGAAACCCTGAGGATTTTTCACGGATGGTTTTTCGTTTTGGCGTGGGTTTAAGGATTTCTAGAAATGCATTTCTGCATAGTTTGGTAGAAATTCTCTATTCTCGTACCACAACTGAATTTAAACGCGGAACATTTAGGGTTAAAGGTGATACGGTTGATATCTATCCTGCCTACTTAGACCATGCATACCGCATTTCTTTTTTTGGCGATGATATCGAAGAGCTTTCAGCCATTGATCCGGTTTCGGGTAAAACCTTGGAGAAATTAGAAGATATGGCCATTTATCCGGCTAATCTTTTCGTTACGCCTAAAGATCGTTTCAATCAATCCATTTGGGGCATTCAAGAGGAGTTGGAAATTCGCAAGAATCAACTGATCGCCGATAGGCACTTACTGGAAGCAAAACGATTAGAAGAGCGGACCAATTTCGATATCGAAATGATGAAGGAATTGGGTTATTGTTCTGGTATTGAGAACTATTCACGTTTCTTTGATGGCAGGCAGCCAGGCATGCGCCCATTCTGTTTGTTGGATTATTTTCCGGAGGATTATTTGATGGTAATTGATGAAAGCCATGTAACCGTTCCGCAGATCAGGGCGATGTATGGAGGTGATAGATCCCGAAAATTATCGTTGGTTGAATATGGTTTCCGTTTGCCAGCTGCGCTGGATAATAGACCCCTGAATTTTAACGAATTTGAGGCTTTGGCGCCACAAACGATTTACGTGAGTGCAACACCTGCAGAGTATGAACTCGAAAAATCGGAAGGTGTAGTGGTTGAACAGGTTATTCGGCCGACGGGCCTGCTTGATCCGGTTATTGAAATCAGACCAGCCATTAACCAGGTGGATGATTTGTTGGACGAGATAGACTTGACGATCAAAGATGGAGGACGTATCCTGGTGACTACTTTAACCAAACGGATGGCGGAGGAATTAACGAAGTACCTCGATCGGTTGAATATCAAAACAAGATACATTCACTCCGAAATTAAAACATTGGAACGGGTGGAGATTCTCCGCGGTTTAAGACTTGGAGAATTTGATGTTTTGGTGGGGATTAACTTGTTGCGTGAAGGTTTGGATTTACCTGAGGTTACCCTGGTAGCAATTTTGGATGCGGATAAAGAAGGTTTTCTCCGTTCAGAAAAATCGTTGATTCAAACCATTGGTCGTGCAGCCCGTAATGATCGTGGCCGTGTAATTATGTATGCAGATGGCATTACCGATAGTATGGAAAA
>SEDB01000538.1 GCA_004210715.1 Pedobacter sp. | reverse complement strand
GTAATGTCGATCTGTTTGATTCTCTTGGCGGTTTTTACGTCCAGAATTTCCAATTTATTTGACACGTTTACCACCACATACATTTTCGAACCATAAACACCAATGTCATTTCCAACATCACCAAGGCCTCTGGTTACTTCCGGATTGGCCTGTCCGTAAATATTTCTGCGATAAGTTCCGCCCCTCAAATCAACATAATCAAGGGAAGCCTTATTCATATTCATATTCCCCTCATTCAAAATATACATTCCCTTAATTGCACTGGAGGGATTGGGCGGAAAGGCCGTTTCAGTTTGTTCTGGTGTTACGCCGGGGTCTTTTCTGCAAGCTGTAAAAACGATCATGATCGCAATTAGCCATAAACTTTTTTTGATATCTATTTTCATATTGTATAGCTTAACTTAAATCTGTAAAATCTTCTGGGCATTGGAAAATTAAGGATCATCTCCCTGTCCTGATTGAATATATTGTTGATTTCGAGATTGATTTTGGCTGATTTACCAATTAATTTTGTGTGATAACCCAACCCAACATCATGGGTATACCATGGCTGCATATAATTATAAACCGCACTCTGTGGTGTACTGAGCTGGTTATATCTTTCTCCGGAATAAATGTAACTGTAGTTGAATTCGAGTTTTTTCCAATCTGCTCCAAGCGTGATGGAGCCGCTATGAAGTGGGATATATGGAATGTTATAAGGGTAAATATTTTCACTAGTCACATCCCTTGCCTGCTGGAAGGTGTAACTCAATCCTGCCCGCAGCTGCAACTCATCTGAAATCGACCAGTTCGATTGAATATTAATTTCCAGTCCTTTTATCGCCACTTTTCCAATATTGTACATGGTCCAGCGATAAAGATTAGCACTCGGAACAGCTACGATTTTATCTTTAACCTGATTGTAATACACATCTGCCTGCACCGAAAGCGAGGTAAGTAATGTATTTTGGGGTTGAAAAGAATACGTCAAACCCAAATCAAACTGATCGGTAAATTCGGGGCGAAGCAAGGCATTCCCAATGAACGTATAATAAAGATCATTAAAAGTTGGCAGCCTGAATATGTTTTTATAAAACGCTCTCAGCATAAAATTTTCACTCCCAAACGGGTAATAACTTGCCATCACAGTTGGACTAAATTCCTGTTTATCTCCTGCGCTGGTAAACTCCTTTACCCGGTCGAACACAAAAGTGCCCAAAAGAGATGCTTGTAAACTAAAACCTGAAAACCTGATTTCAGAAGCCAGTGCAGTAAGCAGTGTATTTCTGGTGGGATAAGGGAAACGATAAAGGTTTGCATCCAGGGTGTTCCATTGGTAATCAGTTGAAAGCGCTATATCCCAATTTGGGCGTATTTTAAATCTGTTTGCTGCTGAGAAATAAATTTCTTGCTGACGAAATCTATTTTCGAGAAAACCATTAAGCGTGATGAATTCCGGATCGAGATAACGCAAATAAATCATCAACGCATAGCGATTTGCATCCGGCGTTTCGAAATGTCCTTGTACAAAGAAGTTCCGATCCCATTGACGCTGATTGTAATTAAATTTATTGGCTACAATTGCACCAGGAAGACCCCTTGCGGAAGAATATCCATAAGCTTTTACTGACCAAGTTGAACTGTCTTTAAGTTGCCCGCTTAATCCCGTTTCCAAACGGTAGGCAGAAATATCTGAATTATTACGCACAGCAGTGGTATCATAAACGCCATTGGTATAACGAAATTTATATTCGCCGGTTGATTTTATATATTCACTGCTGATTGAAAGCGCTGTTTTAGCCGAAATCTTTTGTTCATAAAGTAGAGAAGGATTGATCAATCCAAATGAGCCGCCTTTAATTCCAGCCCTTAGGTTAGCAGATTTATTCGATTCGAATTTGGGCTGCAATGTTTTCAGATAAATGGTACTGGCTGACGCAAAAGACCTGGCAGGCTGAAAAAGGTTACTGTTCTGACCGCTGTATAGCGCCACTTCCCCCATATTGTCTAGCGAGAAACGGCCCAGATCAACTTGTCCGTTCTGAGCATTTCCCATTTGCATGCCATCGTAAAAAACAGTGGTATGGTTACTTCCCATACTTCTTACGTTTACTGTTTTTAGCCCGCCAACCCCGCCATAATCTTTAAGTTGAATGCCGCTAAAATAGCGCAATGCATCTGCTACTGAAAAACTATTTAACCGCTGAAGCTCATCTCCAGAAATGATTTGTGCCGGAGTAGCAGAAGTATTCCTGATTGAAGTTTTTTTTCCTTTAATTTTAACTTC
>SEDB01000537.1 GCA_004210715.1 Pedobacter sp. | reverse complement strand
AAATCATCGGCATGCAGATAGCGATAAAACAAACCATCTTCCGTTTTAAGCTCGTTTTCTAAGGCAATAAGATGATCTTTTGCTCTGTCGGATGTTGGATCAAGATAACCCATCATGATTAATTGTAAAGTACTTGCATCCAAATGTGTGCTACCAACAGCATTCGTATAAACTTTTCTTTCAGGATCGTAACAAGCTTCGATGTGTGCTGCAGCTTTATCAATTAAAACCTGTGCTCTGTTTTCAAAATCTTCACTTCCAATAGTTTTCGCCATTTTTAATGCTGCATGTGCGCCGGCCCATTGAAAAAGATTACTGTAGCAATGCATATTTGCAATGTTTCTGAATTCCCAAATGCCAGCATCTTTCTCATCAATTGTTCTTTCAATTTTTGATAAAACACTTTCAATCCACTTGACGGAATCACTTCGTTCTGAAAATACAAATCGATGATCAGTATAAAGCGGCAACATGGAAGTTAAAACCTGACCATAGATGTCATTTTGAATATGTTCGTAAGCCTGGTTTCCAATCCTAATTGGTTGCTCACCTTTGTACCCTTCTAAATGATCTAATGTGGTTTCAACGATTTCTCTCTCGCCGGCAATGCCATATAAAGGTTGGTAACGTTCATCTTCGGCTTGAGAGATATCTGATAAATAATTAAAATATTTCTCCATCTCCTCAAAATGGCCGATGTGATTGAGCGATGTCAACACATAATGTGAATCCCTCAGCCAGCAATAGCGGTAATCCCAGTTTCGGGTACTTCCTGGCGATTCGGGCAGACTGGTTGTACTTGCAGCGATAATGGCACCTGTATCTTCATATTGATGGATTTTTAAAACCAAGGCAGAACGAATAACAAACGGTTGGTAAAAGCCTGCGATGGATGAATGTTTGATCCACAATCTCCAATAAGCAACAGTTTCGCGAAGGAAATTTTCTGCAGTGCTTACAATTGGTGCTTCCAGGTTTTCGCCATAAGTCATGATGAGATATTTCGCTTCGTTTAAAACAAAAGCTTTTTCATCGAGAATATAGGTTAATGAAACATTGGTACTCAACCGGATATTTTCATCACAACCATGATAATCGATGTGATTACTACCTCTACTGGCACGCATTTTATTTTTTCCGTAATCACAAACCGGCTCACATTTAATGGTAACTCTTGGATTCCCCACCAAAGGCTCAATCTTTCTGATGAACATCAACGGTTTGAAATATCGTTCGTAGAGATGAAACCGAGGTGCAAAATCGGTAATTCGGTAGGCTCCATCTTCAGCAGTAATCTCTGTTTGATAAAGGTGCTGTTCAGCCATAAGCAATTTTGTGTGTGTTTATAACCTAACAGGTTTAGAAGTAAATTGTTGGCAGGAATGTGAAAAAGCTTAATTTATAAGGAAGAATTGAGTATTTTGAGGGGAGCAATCTTTGTTTAATAAGCCTGATTGGAGTGGAAATATTTTTTTTGCAACTTCGAATATGCTGTTATGCTGAGGCACGAAGCATCTGCAACCGATGAAACAGATTCCTCGTTCCTCGGAATGACAGAAGTAAAAAAATTGCAACGGAAAGCAGGGCTGAAATCGACAATTGAATACTGAACGTTCACTTTCAAAAAAAAACTCTCCCAATTAAAGAAAGCAATTTGGCTAATGATTGCTATCCCTCTCTCTGAATAGAGGGGAAAAAGTTTGTTGTTTCATTCAGGGGTTTAATTTACCTAACCTCAAATCCCTCTCTTCAAGGAGAGGGACAGCACAGAAGAATTTATTGCACTAACCTTTGTTGGGAGAGGTTAAAACAAAAAAGCCAGCTTGAACAAATTCAAACTGGCTTAACTAATAATATAAGTAATTTTAAATCACCGTTCCACTTGGTAAAACAGCACCTTTTTTAACAACTACAATTCCGTCTTTAACGGCGTAAAGTTCGAAATCACCGTCCTCTAAATGTGGACCACCATTTATTTTAACATCGTTTCCAATGCGGCAGTTTTTATCGATAATGGCGTTATTAATATAACATCTGTCGCCGATACCAATTAAAGAATTGCCTTTACTGGTTTCCACTTGAAT
>SEDB01000536.1 GCA_004210715.1 Pedobacter sp. | reverse complement strand
ACATTTAGCTCAGCGCCACCTACATAAAACGGCAGTTTACTTTCTTTTAGCCATTGTCCATCCATATCCGGACAAATACGCAAGAGGATTTCTCCAAAACTTAAAACTTTTTCTCCTTTTTTTGCTAAGGATGATATTTGGTCACTCATTTTTTGTTTTGCACGACTTGTTTATCCAATTGTCATCAACTTGATAAAAATTCAAGGAAATCGATTGAAACGACTCTATTCTAACGATTTCCTTTAAAAAGCCTTATTTTGGTTAAAAAGTAAAGTAATTTTTTGCGTTAAAATACGAAATATCCTGCACTATCTTACCCACCCATTCGATATCATTTGGCAATTCGCCATTCTCAACATCTTCTCCAAACAGGTTACAAACGATCCTTCTGAAATACTCATGACGAGGGAAAGACAAGAAACTCCGTGAATCTGTAAGCATACCTACCAGGCGGCTCAGAAGCCCCATATTTGATAACGCGTTTAACTGCTTGATCATGCCATCTTTCTGATCTAAAAACCACCAGGCAGAACCAAACTGAACTTTGCCCGCAACTGATCCATCGTTGAAGTTACCGATCATCGTTGCGATTAATTCATTATCTGCCGGATTTAAGTTGTAGATAATGGTTTTCGCCAATTTATCCTGGTTATCCAAACGGTTTAAAAATTTAGATAGCATTCTGGCCTGACTAAAATCCCCGATAGAATCCCATCCTGTATCTGGACCTAACTGGCGCAACATACGGGCATTGTTGTTACGCAAAGCACCTAAGTGATACTGTTGCACCCAACCTTTTTCGTGATCCCACTCGGCAAAATAAATCAGCATGGCTGATTTGAATTTCAGGTTTTCTTCGTAAGAAATATCTTGTTTGCTACGGATTTTATCAAAGATCGAACTGATTTCTTCGTCAGTATAATCTTCAGCATAAATTTGCTCCAAACCGTGATCGGAAACCGAACAACCATTTTCAGCAAAATAATCGTGGCGGCTTTTCAATGCGGAGATATAATCCTGAAAAGTAGAAATTGATGTATTTACAACGCCTTCCAATTTATCAATGTATTCGTTTAAACCCGCCACATCATCGCTGTTCATCGCCTTATCCGGACGGAAAGCTGGCAACATTTTTAAAGCCACGCCTTCTGCCGCCAATTGCTGATGAAAGTTTAAACTATCCAATGGATCATCGGTAGTACAAACGGCTTCCACATTCATCTTAGCCAACAATCCACGAACGGAATATTCTGGAGTTTGCAATTTAGCCGAACATTCATCATAAATTTTACGGGCGGTTTTGCCAGATAAAATATCAGTAATGCCGAAATATCTTTGCAATTCTAGATGTGTCCAGTGGTATAACGGATTTCGCAACGTGTAAGGTACGGTTTCTGCCCATTTCTCAAATTTTTCAAAATCAGAAGCATCGCCAGTGATGTATTTTTCATCTACGCCGTTGGCACGCATGGCTCTCCATTTGTAGTGATCGCCTGCCAGCCAAACCTGGGTAATATTTTCAAATTGCTTATCATTTGCAATCTGCTCAGGGATTAAGTGATTGTGATAATCGATGATGGGTAAAGATTTTGCAAAATCATGGTAAAGCTTTTCAGC
>SEDB01000535.1 GCA_004210715.1 Pedobacter sp. | reverse complement strand
TATATTTTTGTTACGGGCGGTGTTACTTCCTCATTGGGTAAGGGCATCATTTCCGCATCTTTAGCTAAACTTTTACAGGCACGTGGCTACCGTGTAACCATTCAAAAATTCGATCCGTATATCAATATCGATCCAGGAACGCTGAATCCTTATGAGCATGGCGAATGTTTTGTTACTGAAGATGGTGCTGAAACCGATTTGGACCTTGGTCACTATGAGCGTTTCTTAAACGTTCCCACTTCACAAGCAAATAACATTACTACCGGCCGTATTTACCAAAACGTAATTAACAAAGAACGTAAAGGCGAATATTTAGGGAAAACCGTGCAGGTTGTGCCGCATATTACCGATGAAATTAAACGCAACATGCGCATTTTAGGTGAAAGTGGTGAGTATGATATCGTAATTACCGAACTTGGAGGAACAGTTGGCGATATTGAATCTTTACCATTCATTGAAGCTGTTCGTCAGTTTAAATGGGAAGAAGGGAGTTCAAATGCAATTGTTATTCACTTAACATTGGTGCCTTATTTGGCAGCTGCAGGTGAATTAAAAACAAAACCAACCCAACACTCGGTTAAGGCTTTATTGGAATATGGTATCCAACCAGATATTTTAGTTTGCCGTACAGAACATCATATTTCTGCTGAGATCAGAAAAAAAATCGCACTTTTTTGTAATGTTAACATCAACGCTGTAGTCGAATCTATGGATGCATCTACTATTTATGATGTTCCATTGTTGATGATGAAAGAACAGTTGGATAAAACGGTTTTGGCAAAATTAAAACTTCCAACTAAAAATGAACCAGATATGGAAAGCTGGAAAGAATTTTTAGGACATTTGAAAAATCCAACAGCTGATGTTACTATCGGTTTGGTTGGTAAATATGTGGAATTGCCAGATGCTTATAAATCGATTATTGAATCATTCGTGCATGCGGGTTCTAAAAACGAGTGCAAGGTTCGTGTTGAATATATTCACTCTGAAAGCATCTTCCCTGATAACGTTAAGGAAAAATTAGGTCATTTACATGGCGTTTTGGTTGCCCCAGGTTTTGGTAGCCGCGGTATTGAAGGAAAAATTGATACCATTAAATACGTTCGCGAAAATAATATTCCTTTCTTCGGGATCTGTTTGGGCATGCAATGTGCTGTTATTGAGTTCGGACGTAATGTTTTGGGCTTAAAAGATGCGCATACTACTGAAATTGAAGCTGATTCAAAAAATCCTGTAATCAACATGATGGAAGAACAGAAAAATATTGTAAACATGGGTGGAACCATGCGTTTGGGCTCATACCCTTGCGATATTAAAAAGGGAACTAAAGCTTTTTCAATTTACGGCAAAGCTCATATCAATGAACGTCATCGTCATCGTTATGAATTTAACAACGATTATTTAAAGCGATATGAAGAAGCCGGAATGATTGCTTCAGGCATGAATCCACAAACAAATTTAGTTGAAATTGTAGAGCTTAAAAACCATCCTTTTTTCGTTGGCGGACAATTTCACCCAGAATTAAAATCAACAGTTGCTAATCCTCACCCACTTTTTGTTAAATTTGTCGCCGCTGCGATGGAGTTTGCGAAAAAGAAAACGAATTAAAAGCAGTACAA
>SEDB01000109.1 GCA_004210715.1 Pedobacter sp. | reverse complement strand
ACACAGAAAGCGTCCCGACACAAATCGGGGCGCTTTTTTTTTAAACCAAAACCATTGAAAACTGCACAAATTAATTAACAAGCAAGCGTGCAAGGTTCATTAAAACTAAAAACTAATGAAAGTATTAAAATTCGGCGGCACATCCGTAGGTTCGGCCGAGAACATCAAAACGTTACTGAGTATAGTAGTTAAAGAAAAATTACAGAGCAATCCGGTAGTTGTATTATCGGCAATGAGTGGCGTAACCAATTTGCTAACCGATATGGCAGAAAGAGCTGAACGTGGTGAAGATTACGACACTGGTTTAAAAGAAATTGAAGCAAAACATTTTGCAGTAATTCGCTCGCTTTTACCAGCGTCGGCACAAAATCCGGTGTTTACGCGTTTAAAAATCTTCTTCAATGAGTTGGAAGATTTATTGCAAGCAGTAACCAACCTTCGCGAATTGAGTTTGCAAACTAAAGACCAGATTTTGAGTTATGGCGAACGTTGCTCCTCTTTTATGATTGCGCACATCGCATCGCAACAATTTGCCGAAGCGCAATATGTAAACGGTTCTGAATTCATTAAAACCGATAGCAATTTCGGACAAGCAAAAGTAGATACCGAGCTGACTGAAATGTTAATCAACGATTTTTATCAGGCCAATAAAGATAAAGTACTTTTCGTTACTGGTTTCATTGCCAGCAATGCTGCAGGCAGAGTAACTACCTTAGGCCGCGGTGGTTCTGATTATACCGCAGCAGTTTGGGGCGCAGCTTTAAATGCTGAAGAAATCGAAATCTGGACGGATGTAAACGGCATGATGACGGCCGACCCTCGCATTGTTAAAAAAGCATTTTCTTTACCGGAGTTGAGTTATACCGAGGCAATGGAACTGAGTTATTTCGGAGCGAAAGTGATTTATCCGCCAACGATGATTCCGGCTTTCATGAAGAAAATCCCACTTGTTATCAAGAACACTTTTCAGCCTGATTTTGCTGGAACATACATAAAAAGTGATGTTAAAACATCAAGCTTGCCAATAAAAGGCATCTCTTCTATCGACCACATCAGTATCATCAACCTAACTGGCAGTGGTATGGTTGGCAAAGCTGGTTTTAGTGGCAGATTATTTTCGCTGCTTTCTCGCGAGCAGATTAACGTGGTGCTGATTACACAATCTTCATCAGAGCATAGCATTACTTTTGCGGTTAAACCAACAGATGCTGGTCAGGCGATTGCCCTAATTAAAAAGGAATTTGAGCTTGAATTGGATGCGAATAAACTGGCTTTACCAGAAGTTGAAAATAACCTAGCCGTGTTAGCTATCGTTGGCGAAAATATGAAACGCACACCAGGTATGAGCGGACGATTGTTTAACGCATTGGGCAGAAATGGTATCAATGTTAGGGCAATTGCGCAAGGTTCTTCGGAATACAACATCTCGGTAATCATCAGCGCAGCCGATTTATCAAAAGCGGTAAACGCAGTTCACGATGCTTTCTTTACTGATTTGAAACGCACACTAAATATCTTCTGTTTAGGTACCGGAAATATCGGCAAAACGCTATTCAATCAATTAAAAGAGCAAATGCCTTTTCTTGCGGCAAATAACGATTTGCAAGTTAAAGTAGCAGGAATCAGCAATACCCGTAAAATGATTTTCAAGGCAGAGGGTTTATCTCTTGAAGATTGGGAAAATGATTTAGATGCAAACGGAGAACAGGCAGATTTAGCGGGTTTTGTAGCGCAAATGAAAGCTATGAATTTACCTAACTGCGTGTTTGTAGATAATACCGCAGCAGAAACGCCAATTGAATATTATCAGGGTATTTTCGAAAGTAGTATTTCGGTGGTTACCTGCAACAAAAAAGGTAACTCTGCCGATTTCGCTCAATACAAATCCTTCAAAGATACTGCCCGTAAATTTGGTGTAGATTTTTATTACGAAACGAATGTCGGTGCAGGTTTGCCAATCATCCGCACGTTGAGAGAATTGATGATGAGTGGCGATAAGGTTGCCCGCATCGAGGCCATTTTATCTGGAACGATTTCTTACATATTCAATAACTTTAAAGGCGAGGCAGGTTTTTACGAAACCGTAAAAGAGGCGCAGGAATTGGGTTACACCGAACCAGACCCACGTGATGATTTAAATGGAAAAGATTTTATGCGTAAAATGTTAATCCTGGCTCGTGATGCGGGTTACCCTTTAGAGGCTGCGGATGTAAAAATAGACAATATTTTACCTGAAGCTTGTTTAAACGCCACTTCCGTAGAAGATTTCTATTCAGAACTACAAAAAAATGCCGCTTACTTTGAAGACTTGAAGAATCAAGCGGCAAATGGCGGAAAGGTACTTCGTTACATCGGTAAACTGGAAGATGGCAATGTGGAAATCAGTTTACAGATGGTTGATGATAGCCATCCGTTTTACATGCTTTCGGGAAGTGATAACATTATCTCGTTCACTACGGATAGATATAAATCTCGTCCGTTAGTGGTAAAAGGCCCAGGTGCAGGTGCGGAAGTTACCGCTGCAGGTGTTTTTGCAGATATTATAAATGTGGGTTCTTTAAGTTAAAAGCAGAAAGTCAAACCCAAATAAATAATTTCCAGCATAGCCCAGGATTTCAATCCTGAGGAAAATATAAAAGATGATGTCAAACAATATAAGTTCAAAGGAAGAAGTTTTGAATCCAGAAAAGTCCGATAATAGCAGTAATTTGAAATCTATCCGCGTTTTCGCACCGGCAACCGTTGCCAATGTAGTTTGTGGTTTCGATGTGTTAGGTTTTGCCGTAAATGAGCCTGGCGACGAAGTTGAAATGCGTTTAACCGAAACGCCAGGAGTGGTTATTAAAAGAATTACTGGTGATGACGGTCGTTTGCCTTTAAATGCAGAAAAAAATACGGTGAGCGCCAGTGTTCAGCATTATCTGCAACACATTAACCGGCTAGATGTTGGCGTTGAAATCGAGCTACACAAAAAAATGCCCATTGGCAGTGGATTAGGCTCGAGCTCTGCCAGTACGGTTGCAGGTTTATTTGCCATTAACAAATTGATGGGCGATTTACTCACACCAAAAGAATTGGTTCCCTTTGCCATGAAAGGCGAAGAGCTGGCCTGCGGTTATGGTCATGCCGATAATGTTGCACCAGCCATTTTAGGCGGCTTTGTTTTGGTTAGAAGTTACGAACCACTCGATGTAATTTCTTTGCCAACACCTGCCGGAATGTATGCAGCAATTGTTTATCCTGAAGTTGATGTACCCACAAAAGATGCTCGGCAAATGATTCGCAGCAAAGTATTATTAAAGGATGCAGTTACCCAATGGGGAAATGTTGCAGGCTTAGTAAGTGGATTATTTATGAACGATTTTGATTTAATCGGTCGCAGTATGAAGGATGTTTTGGTAGAACCAACACGCTCCATCTTAATACCAGGTTTCGAGGAAATGAGAGCCATTGCAATGGAAAACGGCGCAATTGGTTTCGGAATTTCAGGTTCGGGACCATCAGTTTTCGCATTAGCAAAAGATGAAGAAACCGCCAAGAAAATAACCAAAGCACAACAACAACACCTACACAAAATTAATATTAACAGCAAAGCTTACGTTTCTTCAGTTAACGCAGAAGGACCGAGAGTTATTTAAATAAGTTAAAAGGTTTAAGGTTTAGGGCTTAAGGTTTGAAACACCAAAACCCTAAACCTTGAACCCTAAACCTAGAACCACAAATGAAATTATACTCAACCAACAATAAAGATTTACGCGTTTCTTTTAAAGAAGCCGTTTTTAACAGCATGCCGCAGGATAAAGGTTTATATATGCCTGTCGAAATTCCTCAACTGGATGTTGATTTTATAGAAAATATCGAAAAGTATTCTTTACCGGAAATCGCTTACAAAGTTGCCTCAACTTTATTAAAAGATGAAATCCCTGCTGAAGATTTAAAGGCTTTAATTGAAGATGCAATAAATTTTGATGCTCCAGCTGTAAAACTTGATGATAAAACTTTTGTACTGGAACTTTTCCACGGTCCTTCTTTAGCTTTTAAAGATTTTGGAGCACGTTTTATGAGCCGTGTGATGGCTTATTTCTTAAAAGATGGCGAGCAGTTACTTGATGTTTTGGTAGCCACTTCCGGCGATACTGGCGGTGCGGTTGCTTTAGGTTTTTTAGGGGTACCAAATACTCGTGTAACTATTCTTTATCCAGAGGGAAAAGTGAGTCCGATACAAGAATTACAACTAACTACTAACGGACAAAACATTAGAGCCATTGAAGTAAAGGGAACATTTGATGATTGCCAGGCGCTGGTTAAACAAGCTTTCGCGGATGATGAATTGAATGCAAAATTTCGATTAACATCTGCAAATTCGATTAATATTTCGAGATTAATTCCGCAAACGTTTTACTATTTCAATACTTACGCACAATTGAAAAAACAAGGTTTGAATGAGGTAATTTTCTCCGTTCCAAGTGGAAATTTCGGAAACATTGGTGCAGGTTTACTCGCATACAAATTAGGATTGCCGGTAAAACAGTTTATTGCCGCAACAAATGTAAACGATACAATTCCACGCTTTTTAGAAACTGGTATTTACGAAACTAAGCCATCAACACAAACCTATTCTAATGCGATGGATGTAGGCGCACCAAGCAACTGGGTTCGCATTATGGACTTGTTTAAAAATGATATTGATGCATTGAAAAAAGTGGTAACTTCTTACCGTTTTAATGATGAAGAAACGCTTGCAGGCATTAAAAAAATTGACTCAAAATTTGATTATGTAGCTTGTCCGCATACTGCAATTGCTTATTTAGCCATAGAAAAATTCAGAAAAGAAAATCCTGAAGATAAAAGTGCAGCTGTGTTTTTATCGACAGCTCATGCCTGTAAATTTCCGGATATTTTCCCTGTGGAAATTGCTGCGAAAATTGAAATTCCCGAACAGGTTAAAGCCTTAGAGAGCAAGCCACATCACGCTGATCAACTCGGCGTTGATTTTCAAGGGTTTAAAAACTATTTACTCAATAAAGCCTAAATGTGGATTTCAAATCCACAGTACCGTGGTCGAGATTACAAATCTCGACCAATACTTCCAACCAAGATGCTAGTCGGGATTTGCAATCCCGACTAATGAACTAAGGATTTTTAATCCTTTACAAAACCTGCTCAATTTTAATTTCACTTTCATTGCCGGTTCTATCAATTGCTGTAACAGCAACCCCTTGTAAATCTTGTTTGATTAATTTTGCAGCATCAGCAAACAAAACTTTTGGAATTTGTAAAAACCTGCTCTTATAATTCAAAATGGTATAATTCCATTTGCCACCATAATTGGTGTAAACAATATACTTGAAATCATCTTTCCTATTGGCAGGCTTCCATTTAATGTATAAATCAGCTTCTCTATTTTCAGTTTCTACTTTAGGCGACAAAGGTTTATCATCATCCAACCAAGGCGAAGCGGGTACCAAAGCTTCGTTTTTGTAAGGACCTTTTAATAAATCCCGACGTAAACTTTCGTGTGTTACTAAAGCGGCAATACTCCAATGAGCAGCACCAGGTGATTTTGGCAAAATCCCTCTGGTGATCATAATTTGATTGATAATCTCGTCGCTGTTTTTATCTCCGCCACCAATTCCACTGTTCATTCCTGGCCAAAGGTGACGCTGTTTGGTGTTTTCCGATTGCCACCAGCCCAATAACACTGGGAAACTTTGGGGAATGTTATTTATCTGCCAATATAACTGAGGCATGAAATAATCAATCCAACCTTCATTTAACCAAAGTTTTGCATCGGCGTACAACTTATCGTACTGATCAAAACCTTTTATAGATTCAGGAAATCCAGGGCGCCAAATACCAAATGGACTGATACCAAATTTTACATGCTTTTTTTCATCCTTAATTATTTTATAAACCCTTTTGATAAAAACATTAACCTGATCTCTTCTCCAATCTCCAACAGATAGCTGCCCTCCATTTTGTTTATACGCTGCATAACTTGCTGAATCCGGAAAATCTTCACCACCATTGTACTCTGCATAAGGATAAAAATAATCATCGAAATGCACCCCATCAATATCGTATCGTTTTACGATATCCTTAACTACTTCGGCAGATAAATCCTGAGTTCCTTTTTTTGATGGATCGAGCCACCAGTAACCTTGTTTGAGCTTATAAACGAGATCCGGATGTCTCTTTACTACCGATGATTCCGAAGGTTGACCACCTGAGATATGATGCGCCCGATATGGATTTAACCAAACATGCAATTCCAACCCACGTTCATGCGCAGCATCGATCCAAAATTCCAGCGGATCG
This sequence comes from Pedobacter sp., assembly GCA_004210715.1. Lineage (GTDB taxonomy): Bacteria > Bacteroidota > Bacteroidia > Sphingobacteriales > Sphingobacteriaceae > Pedobacter. The sequence continues at coordinate 1,339 of SEDB01000109.1, read as the reverse complement.
TAAAATGGTTTTGGTGCCTGACCTTGAACTCCTGTTAAAAAATATGACCAGGGTTCTATATTGCTTCTATATAACGCATCCGCCTGTGGGCGAACTTGAAAAATAACAGCATTGAAGTTATTCTTTTTCAACATATCTAACAAAGCAATGGCTTCATCTTGTTGCTGCTGTGTAGATAAACCAGGTTTACTCGGCCAGTTAATATTCGCAACTGATGCAACCCAAGCAGCTCTAAATTCTCTTTCAGGTTTTGGAATTGGTGGATTTGAAACCTGGGCTTTTGTAGAAAATAAACTGATTGAAAAGGTCAGCAATAAAAGTAGATATCTATTGAACATGAAAAAAAATTAAATGATAAACATAAAGGATTTATGTTTATCAGCCTAAAATTATTTCGAATATTTTACTTCATTGAAATCTCTTTTAACCAAAAAAGGCTGGAATTAATAACTCCAACCTTTCAACTATAAAACTAAACCTAATTATTTTGATGCTTGGGATTTTAATGACCTCAGCTCGTTTTTCAAATCCTCTATTTGTTGTTGCTGTTCCTTAATACTTCCAACCAATAAAGGGATTAAGCTTTCGTAATCAACCTTAGTTAGCGTTGCAGAATTATAAGCATTTTTGCCTGCCGGATATTGTTTCGCTTGCACCGCTACAACAGATGGAACCGCAGCTTTGGCGTCAGCACCTACAAATCCATATTGTGATGTTGATGGAAGCTTAAGTTTTTCTGCCCAGGCTTTGTCGTAATTAAAGCTTACAGGTTGGAGTTTAGAAACCATTTCCAATGAATTATTTACTGGTTTCACGTTTGTTTGTGCCACTTCTTGTGCACTGATTTTTAAGGATGCAGTAATTAAAAATACTGCAAAACCTAATGAAATTGCTCGTTTCATATGATTATATATTTAGATTAAAAAATGGATTACCCTATTGCTAGGGATGATTTTAGAAAGTAAATTCTAAACGGAAGGAGGAGGCGTTAAAACCTCAGGGAAATAACTCAATTTACTAAAATGATTCGGGATAACTACTTTAGCAGGCATTTCAGATACCCATACAGAATCATCAATAATCAGAAAGTCTTGAACAAAATACTCCGGTTCTACTTTCTTTTCTTCTTTTTCTGTAGCATCATCATTTGATGATACGTTTTCAATATCAACTGAAGTATAGTTTAAATACGATAATACATTGCCCACCTTCAAAAACAAAGCGATTGCAAGACAAAAGATTAAGATATATTTTAAACCATTAAACTTCATTGTTACAAATATAAGTTGTACGATTTAAATAACAAATATCGACTGTTAAAGTTCTGTAACAAAATAAA
>SEDB01000108.1 GCA_004210715.1 Pedobacter sp. | reverse complement strand
TTATTGGTTTTCAAATCTTTCAAGAACGCAGCCATGCCTTCGCTGTATTGTTTAAGCAAATTCCCTTGCTGGTTTAACTGGTTCACATGCGTATCGAATCCACTCAAAGAAACGTAGTAAACCCTTGTTTTTAAACCAGAGGATATAAATTTTGAAACCGTTTTCAACTGATTTGCGAAGCCACTCTGTGGATAGGTTGATTGAGATTTATATATTTTTGAAGTGTTTTGAATGTAACTGGCAGATGATTGTGTTTCGATCATTGTTTTGTACAAGTAGCCTAAATTATCTTCATCTAAATGTTCCTTATCACTTTGCAGCACGGCTTTAAAAAAAGGATCGTTGGTATTCCGATATAAAGCTGCGGGATCTTTCAGGGCAATTCCTTTTTTTGTTTGCCCTTTCATCGCCAGCGACAGGGAGTCATCAACCTCTATGGCTGTGTAAGGAAACTTACAGGTTTGGCAATTGCTATCTAGATATCGCCCGATCCAACCGGTTGATAAAAACTGATTGCTATCGCTACCGGTTTGCCAAATATCCATTGATCGGAAGTGCGAACGATCAGGATTTGGGTAACCTACATCATTAATGATAGTCATCCAGCCTTGATCGTAAATTTCCTGCAATGCCTGCATATTGGGGTTTAAACCTTGCATGTCATTTAGCTTGATCACTTCCTCAGGCTTGATGGCAATGCTTTTGCGTTTCTGATAGTAAATATCATTTCCAAAAGGAACAACAGTATTCAAACCATCGTTTCCGCCAGACAGCTGTACCACTACTAAGTTTTTATATAAACTCAATTCATCAAGTGCCATTGCCTCTAGTGGTTTCATAAAGGCAGGAACAAACAGTGAACCAGCGGCAACAAAACCAGTATTTCTTAAAAAATTTCTTCTGTTCATCTTTTCAGGCTTAATTTAACAAAGTTGATACTCAGGCATGCTGGTAATTTCTACGGCTGTACTTCTTAATCCTTCATTATTACTTACCATTTCCACAATCTTATCGTTTAATTTAGGTTGAAGTAAAAATTCGGTAAGCTGAAGCGGCGTTAAATTTTTGGGAAGTGTATCCAAAAACTTTGGCCAATTTGCGTTTGCATTTACATATGATTTTGGCTTATTAATACTGTTGGCATTAGCAGTAGCAGTTCTGCTTAATGCAATTACAGCTTCGTCTTCAGGGTCGGCTTTGCCACTAAAATCAATTTCTCCATCATTTAATACCAGTGATGGGATGCGCATCCTAAGCATTAATGAAGAACTATCAATCCAGTTTTGGCCACCTGGCCAACCTGCAACATTGGGCGGGTTAAATAAATATTGGCCCAGGCTGCTCTGAAGTTGAATCAGCACTGTCGGTTTGTTATAGGTAACAAAAAACTCACGGCTTAATCCAACCAAAAATTCTGCCGGCGATTTAATTTTAGTGCCTACATTTTCTGGATTGTAAAACCATTCTGCTGTAAACATTTTCTTCATTAACTCGCTAATTTCATATTTCGAATTGTAAAAATGATCTGCTAATTCCTTTACATGTGTTTCATTTGGACTATCATTAACAAAGAATTTATACACCTTTCTGCTAATAAAGGTTGCTGTTTCTTTTTTCTCCAGAATGATGTCTATGATGTTTTCGCCTTCAAAATTTCCAATTTTTCCGAAGAAATTTTTGGTGCCATCATCATGTTGATTCTTCCTGAAAAAAAAAGTGCCATCTTTATCATAAGTCCAGCCGGTAAATGATCTTGCTGATTCCTTAATGTCATTTTCGGAATAATTGCCTCTGCCCAAGGTAAAAAGCTCCATCAGTTCGCGGGCAAAATTTTCATTGGGTTTGCCCTTTTTGTTTTGCTGATTATTAAGGTACTGCAACATCGCAGGCGATTTAGATACCTCAATCAAAAGCGTTCTAAAACTGCCCAATCCATGTTGCCGTTGAATATTGTTGAGTTGCTGTGCATACATGGGGTTGTTATTTCTACAGGCAAAATGACCATGCCAAAAAAGCGTCATTTTTTCCCGTAAAGGGTTTTCTGTGTTGATCATTTTGCTTACCCAGGCAATGTTCAAATCGCGACTCACCTCATTTTGCATCTGAACAATCTCCCTACGCATTTTCTTCTCTTCATCCGTCAAATCCTTTTTAGCATAAAGTCCTGCCTGAACCAGCATCTGGCGTTTTGATTCAGTATCATTCACCAGGGTAAGGGGATCATTTTCTTTAGCTTCTTTGAGTAAGCTTTCCACAACTTTATCGATGTTTTTTTTGCTGAGTTTGTTTAAATCGGTGTATGAAATACCGAAACCAGCTCTATTATAAAGATGTTTTACTTTTGTGAAATTATCTTTAGCACTCATAATGGACAATTTAAGAGTATGACAGAATTAGAACGCATAGGTTTAATCTTTGTTTTCTTTCTTACTTTTGAAGATGTTTTTTCAACTCCTTGAAGATGAGTTTATTTTTCCTGATCCACGTTTGGCAGAAGCTGATGGTTTATTGGCAGTTGGTGGCGATTTAAGTGTAGAAAGATTACTTAATGCTTATTCTAACGGAATTTTTCCATGGTTCAGCGAGGATGATCCAATTTTGTGGTATGCACCCCACGAACGTTGTGTAATTTATCCTGAAAAGATCAAAATAAGCAAAAGCATGAAAAAGATTTTATCAACTGAAAGTTTTACCATTACTGTTGATCAGGCTTTCGAGTCTATTATTTTAAATTGTGCGAAAACGCCAAGAAAAGGGCAGGATGGAACCTGGATTACCAATGAGATGCAGCAGGCTTACATCAATCTCCACCAAAAAGGTTACGCACACAGCATTGAAGTTTGGCTAAACGAAACTTTGGTTGGCGGAAGCTGAACATTGACTTAATTGATTGTCAGTTACCCAATGATCATTTAATGAGTTTAGGAGCAGAAATGATCAGCAATGAAGATTATTTACAAATCTTGCAAAAGTCTTAAAAAATAAAACCTGCAAATTTGATCTGCAGGTTTTAAGCTTTTATAATTCTCTGATCCAAATGTTTCTAAAACTGATCGCCGGACTTGGGTCGCCGTGATCTTGTAGTTTAATGGATGCTGCGCCATGCTTTTTATATTCTGGAGCGCCAATCCACCTCGTTTCACCTTTTAATACAAAGTTGTTTTGCAATAAAACGCCGTTTAACATCACTGTAACAGTTGCTGGTTTTTCAACTGATCCATCTGCTTTAAAACGTGGTGCATTCCAAATGATATCATAGTATTGCCATTCACCTGGTTTTTTATTTGCGTTAGCCAATGGAATACCTTGTTTGTAAACACTTCCGGTTTGCCCGTTTACATAAGTTTTGTTATTGAAATTATCCATAATCTGGATCTCATAACCATCGTCGCCACCACCGGTAGAAGCTAAAAACACACCGCTGTTACCTCTTGCCTGACTTTCGCCAGAAATATTGGTTGGAATTCTCCATTCCATGTGTAACTGATAATCGGTAAATTTTTTATTGGTTTCTATATTTCCAGTACCTTTTTTTACGGTAAAGAAACCATCATCAATGGTCCAAGCCGCAGGCTTTGAGGGATCTTTAACAGAATGCCATTCATCCAGGTTTCTTCCATTAAATAATATAATTGCATCTGAAGGAGCATCTTGTGGAGCATTTCCAGGCGTTACAACCTTAGGAACGGGTTCCCAAATTTCAGTTTTGGCCGCTTCTTTTGCCGGATCGTTTTTCTTTTCCTGTGCAAGTGCTGTCATGCCGAACAATGTTGGGATAAAAAGTAATGCGTACTTGTTCATAATTATTAATTAACTTTTTAAAGTTAACCAGTTTATTAAGAAATGGAAATTTCGTATTGAATTTATTACTACAGATCGCTGGAAATGATGGTTTCTTTGATCAGGATTTCATCTGGCTCCAGATCTAATTCTTTTTGTTGTTCGGCCAAATCACGCATTGGGCAATAACCCGTTAAGCCCCGGTACAATAAACCTGCACCAACCGCGGCACCTGTTGCACCAATTACTGGATGCGAAAAAATACTGGTAAGTCCCTTAAATAATAGGTAAGAACCAACAATTCCAGATAGAATTCTTTCAGAACGAGAAGTGTTTTGAAATAATTCGGGATATTTCCATGCCTCTTTAACATTGTTAAGGGCTGTGTTTAAATTTTCATTTGTCATGATGGTAGATTTTAGTTTAATAACAAGTTCAAATCGATACAGTTTGGCAAAACAAAATATTTATATATTTAGAAAAATATCGCTCATGGGTTATATCATTGTTTACTTAGTAGGTTTATTTGTCAATTTTCGAAAAGAAAGACAAGAGGCTATTGACCAGGAAGTTCGATTTCCACTCAAAAAATTTCTATTGAAATGGGTTATTGCTGGTATTTTGTTTTTATCTATGTACTTGCTCATCGACCAGCGTTATTACAAAATAGTTGATTATGCTTTTAATGATCCCAAAGAAGTAGCAGAAATCAGAGAAAAAATAAGCGGAAGCTGGAGGTTTGTGCATCGTAAAATATACAAGGAGACCAATGGGAGCCACCTACTTATTTTAGATGCCAAAAAAGTAGATAATCAAAATCAAAAGGTTAAAATTACTAGGTTTTGGAAGTATCTTGCCTGGTATCCAAATGGTTTCTGGCCATCAGTATATGAATTACGTTACAACGATAAATCAGAACTTGGCAATTTGGATAAAGGTTATTATATCCGCACCGCTACAAGCAAAGATGATTATGACTTTGGCGTAAAAGTTGAATTCAATTCTGATACATTAAAAATAGCAAGGAAAGGATTGAAAGCCGGGTATCAAAATGAATATGTCCATAATAATTGAGTTCTTCACATTACTTCAATAAATCTCGAATATCTTCCTTACTCAGTGATTTGAAGAAGCTTTCCTCGGTGGTAATTAAAGAACTTGCCAGAGATTTTTTGCGGTTTTGCAAGGCAAGAATTTTCTCCTCCACGGTATCTTTTGCGATGAATTTATAAATGAAAACCTTTTTGTCCTGACCGATACGGTGCGTTCTGTCAATCGCTTGTTGCTCTACCGCAGGGTTCCACCAAGGATCTAAAATAAAAACATAATCAGCCTGTGTTAAATTCAAGCCCACGCCACCTGCCTTTATCGAAATCAGGAATACTTTTAAATTGGCATTCTGCTGAAACTCAGAAACGATTTCTCCACGGTTTCGTGTTGCACCATCCAAGTAAGCAAAAGGAATATTTTCGGCCTCAAAATGTTTTTTGAAGATATCTAAATGTTTTACAAACTGCGAGAATACCAAAACCTTATGTCCGCCCTTCAACACATTATCCAGGGTATGAACAACGTTTTCAAACTTGCCTGAATCAGATTCATATTCATTGTCGATCATTACCGGATGGTTAGCCAGCTGGCGGAGCGCTGTTAAACCTTGTAAAAGCTGAACCTGCTTTTGTGCAAAAGTTCCATCGTCCATGCTTTGCAACAGATCATTTCGGTAAGCAGATTTTGTTTTTTCATAATAAGCCGCCTGATCTTCGCTCATATCACAGTAAATAACCTGCTCAGTTTTTGGCGGCAATTCAGAGGCAACCTGCTCTTTCGTTCTTCTAAGAACAAAAGGTTTGATAATCGATTGCAATTTACGGGCTTTTTCTTCGTCTTTTTTCTTTTCTATGGCCTGAACATATTCATCATAGAAAAAAGCCTGCGTTCCCAATAAACCCGGATTTAGAAAAGTAAGTTGTGACCATAAATCTCCTACAGAGTTTTCCACCGGTGTACCACTTAAAATCAATCTGTGTTTTGATTTTAAGCTTCGAACTGATTTGAAAGATTTGGATGCAGGATTTTTGATGTTCTGACTTTCATCCAATATCACATAATTGAAATAGAAATTTTTCAACTCCTCCACATCAACACGTGTAACTCCATAAGTAGTGATTACAATATCAAAATTGGCAAAATTAGCCACATCTTTATTCCTGTTGCTGCCGGTATGCGCATATATTTTCAGCTTTGGCGTAAACTTTTTTGCCTCAGTTAGCCAATTGTAAATTAAGGAAGTTGGCATAATGATTAGCGAAGTAGAATGAGAAGCAGCAGCTTGGTCATCTTCCTTCACTTTTTGCAGCATGGCCAAAGTTTGGATGGTTTTACCCAAACCCATATCATCAGCAAGGCAACCACCGAAATTATATTCTCTTAAAAAGCTGAACCAATTATAGCCTGCTTTTTGATAATCACGCAAACTACCCTTGAAATTAACGGGCATTTGCGTGTCAGCAATATCTTCAAAATTGCTTAACCGCTGAAGCTTGCGCTCCAAGGTTACATTGGCTAGGCTGTCTTCTGCTAAATCGTTAATTAACCCAATGTGGTGTTTCTTTAATTTGATATTTGCCCCGGTTTCGGCAAGGCTGAACAAACTTCCATATTGGGTAAACCATTTTTCAGGAATTATGGCTACTTCGCCATCAGGCAATAAAAATTCTCTCCTTTTATGTAAGATATGTTGTTTTAAAGAGAGGAAAGGAATCTGGTATTTGCCGAACCAAACTACCGCATTGATATCGAACCAATCATTACCTTCTTTAACTTCTAAATCTATTTTACTGGCACCAAGAACAAAACGTTTCTGGCCAATCGACTGCTCAATTTCAAAGCCTGAAGCCTGCAGCATTTCAATGTGTTCATTAATCCAGTTTATAGCGGCATAACTTGGGTTTTCTTCCTCCGCGGCAACTTCTAAATTGCTGAACAATGAACTCGTTTTTTTTAATCCGAGTGATAAGAGAAAATTAAATTGCTTTTTCTCCCAATCTGCCGACCGCTTAATGCGGTGGAAGATATAGTTGTCGGCCGTTTTTTCTAAACGTACCGTTACTTTATGTGCATTTTCTACAGCGAAAGTGTATTCTCCATATTTGAAATACAATTGTATTTGTGATAAGCCGCCATCAACATATAATACTTTGATCACTGGTGTAGCTTCAAATTGCTCAGTTTTGATTTCAAAACCTTCTGCATATACATGATGCTTTTCAATTAATGGGGCCACAAATTTCTCAAAATAAGTAGCTTCGGTAGATTTTGGTATGGCAATGTAGCGTTTAGCTAAAAACGGCTGTAATTTTTTTCCTTCAATATCTTGATCAAAAAAATAAAGTACATCATTTAACAAAAGCCAGGCTGGTTTATTGCTGATGATTTGCGCCTCTTTGAACATAAATTCGATGCGCAGATTTTGATATTTTATCGTTGGAAAATATCGCGTTTCTGTTTCGTTTCGACGGAAATGGAAAAGAATAGATGCAGGTTCTGTAGCCAGTTCGATTTTGCGTTCAACAGGCCATCCATCTTTATCCATTACATAAAGTTCGTTTTTTACCTTTAAAATTTCCAGCGCTTCGGCAAGTTTTTTCTCTATTTTCGGACGAACATTTTCATAAAACTTCGCATCGAAAATCTTAGTGAAAAATTCTGTTGGCCTGATTAACTTTTTATAATATTTTTTGATGACCGAATCTTGCTCAATATCATCTAAAATTTTAATCAGTTTGTAGTCAATGTCGGATAAACATGTAGCAAATTCTTCGGCTGTATGGGTAAAAATCCGTTGGTAGGTAAAGGAAAAATCGCCCTGCGGATTTAGCTGAACAATATGAGGTTCAATTAAATAGCCCAAATACTCATGTTTGCACAAGGAGTACACCACTTTACAAGCTTTAGAACTATCGACGCGTAACATTGATTGGGAATAAAATTTTTATAAGCTACCCGCTTAAAAAACTCTAAACTTACAATATTTTAGGATTACATCAAAAGAAGTGCAACATTTTAGTGGGGATGCTAATACTTTATTTTATGGAAATTAGAAAAAAACAGTATCATATTTAAAAAATGAAAAAAGCATTCATCATTATTTCAATTTTATGCCTGGGGTGTCAATATAAATCTGCTGAAAAGCAAGAAATTATAAGCGAAGAAATTCAGGTTATATTAAATACTTTCGAGATTGCAGTTACAGCGGTGGCTGAAAATAATTTTGAGGATTTGAAAGCTGAAATCAGAAACATTCCTTACAGAAAGGTAAACAGGATGCATAAATATACGGTAAAGGATTCTTTACTATCGATGGATAGTTTTAAATTTTCGCATTATGAAAAGAAAGGAAAACACATTAAAAAAACAGTAGGATATGACTTTAAAAAAATTCATACCAAAAAATATTCTTTTAAAATTTTAAAAATCGATGTGAAAATTGCCGAATCAGACCCTGATTACAATGGGCATTTGACCTTTAGTAGAGTTGTTTTCAACAAACAGCGGAATCGGGCTAGATACTATTTTGAGCAAAGCAAGTTAATTGGAATGGGTAGAGGTTGGGGAATGGGTGTTTACATTTATGCAAAGAAAGTCAATGGTATTTGGGTTTTTGATAAGGAAGAAGATGTTTGGATTGCTTAGTCAGTAATTACAATGTCGTATTTATGCAGTAATCCGCCCAAGCCTGACTGAGAGAATTTAGCCTTTTTGATTCGGTTTTTGTCTGGATCGATGGAATATTGATATGCGGTTCTAAAATCAACTTTTTCCAAAATAGTTCTATCAAAGGTTACCCCTAATAAATCACAGTTCTCGAATGATGAATTGGCCAAATCACTTTCAGAAAAATCGACCTCATGCAACTGGGTGTTTTTAAAAGATGTTTTTTTTAGTTTGAGTTTGTAAAAAGAGGAATGATCGAGTTTGCAGTTGTTGAAACTGAAAGCTAAGCCGAAATCGTTGCAGTTTTCGAAACGGAGTCCAAGCATTTTGCAATCACTGAAGTTGATGTCGTTAAATGAGGTTTTGGTTAAGCTGGCTAAACTTAAATTACAAGAAATAAATTCACAGTCAAGGAATTTTACACCACTCAAATCAGAACTCGAGAAATCGCAATTAATGAATTTACAGTTCTCATATTCTGCTTTTGACAACGATCTCAAAGTATAATCTTCTTTGGTAAATATTTGTTCGGCGATGTAATTGTGGGACATGGAATTCGAATTTTTGTTGTAGCGAAGATAAAAATTATCGTTCGGTTTTTCGGGTTTGAGCAGGAACAGAATTGTGTTTTTTGTACAGCTTTTGGTAAAATAAACCTGGCAGCAATGGAAATACTTTTTAGTAGTATTGGCAGAAAAGATTGCCACGTCGTTCCTCCTCGCAATGACGATAATTGGAGTATGGCAGAAGTTGAAAAAGATTGAAATGTATGGCGGGACTGCTGAAAACGAAGAACTACTTATCGTTGGTTTTCAAATTTATTTCACCACATAAGAAATAGAAGATTCGTATAAGCTTTATTTTTTCTTAAATACCTTATATGGTGAAAAAAAGCCTTATTTAGAAATGAGATTGCTTTCCCGAATCGTCGGGATAAACTGTGCGTCGCAATGACTTATAACGCAAAAATCCCCCAAATTGCTTTGGAGGATTCTTATATTTTAGTCTTCGACAGGCTCGGCCTGACAGTTTTATTTTGTTGCGTACATTACTTCTTTAACCGCTTTAACTACTTTTTCTGCGTTAGGTAAACTTGCAGCAATTAAAGTTGGCGAGTATGGAAGTGGAACATCGGCACAAGTGATACGTAAAACTGGAGCATCTAAATAATCGAAAGCTTTTTTCTGAACCATGAAAGCGATCTCACCTGAAAGTGATGCCAGCGGCCAAGCTTCTTCTACAACCACTAAACGGTTCGTTTTCTTAACAGATTCGATGATCGTATCGTAATCGATAGGACGAACAGTACGTAAATCAATCACTTCAACGTTGATTCCTTCTTTAGTTAATTCCTCTACAGCTGGGTTAACTACACGGGTTAACATTTTACCGAAAGTTACAATAGTTACATCAGTACCTTGTTTAGTTACGTTTGCTTTACCAAATTCGATGTAATATTCTTCTGCAGGAACATCACCTTTATCGCCGTACATTACCTCAGATTCCATGAAAATAACTGGATCTGGATCAATGATTGCTTGTTTTAATAAACCTTTTGCATCATAAGGAGTTGATGGAACCACAACTTTTAAACCTGGAGTGTTTGCAAACCAGTTTTCGAAGTTTTGAGAGTGTTGTGCACCTAGTTGACCTGCGTTACCTGTTGGGCCGCGGAAAACCATTGGGCATGAGAACTGACCACCACTCATTGATAAAATTTTAGCAGCACCGTTGATGATTTGATCGATAGCTACTAATGAGAAGTTAAATGTCATAAACTCCACAATTGGAATAAGGCCTGCTGTTGCCGCCCCAGTTGCAATACCTGCGAAACCTAACTCGGCAATCGGGGTATCGATAATGCGTTTCGCACCAAATTCATCAAGCATACCTTGACTTACTTTGTACGCACCATTATATTCTGCTACTTCTTCACCTAATAAAAAAACGCGGTCATCTTTACGCATTTCTTCTTGCATAGCTTCGCGTAGTGCTTCTCTAAATTGGATTTCTCTCATTGTAAATTTTAATAA
>SEDB01000534.1 GCA_004210715.1 Pedobacter sp. | reverse complement strand
GGTGTAGGCATTTTCAATGATGACCGGGCAACAGACAATGCGGCCACAACCGGGAATGTGGAAATTAAAACCATGATGGTCGGGAATCCTGGTCCATCAACAATTACAGCCGGATGGGACTGGGGGCAATTGCGAAGTGCCAACTATTTTCTGGATAATTTTAGAAAAGCGCCCTTAAGTGCTGAAGTGCTGAATCATTACGAAGGATTGGCCAGGTTTTTTAGGGCTCAGTTTTATGTTGCAAAGCTAAAACGTTATTCAGATATCCCTTTTTATGATAAAACGATAGCTACCAATGATAACGACTTGTTAATGAAAGGTCGGGATCCTCGTGCAACGGTTGTGGATAAAATCATGGAAGATTATGCCTTTGCAGCGCAATATGTGAGAGAAACCGCTGAAACTGGCGCCATAAACCGTGCCATCGTAAAGGCTTACAGAGCTAAATTTGCACTTTATGAGGGAACTTACAGACGTTATCATAGCGAGTTAAACCTGGCCAGCACTGCACCACAATTTCTCCAGGTCGCCAGGGATGTATCGCGTGACATCATGACAAGTGCTAAATATAGATTATACAGTACTGGCAATCCAGCTCAGGATTATCTTAACCTGTTTATCCAACCCAGCTTACTCAACAATCCAGAAGTTTTACTGGCTGTTTACAACGAAAGCGGCATTCGCAACAGTGGCTGGAGTGAAACAGTGTTCGGTAATTATGAGGTTTCTCCGGCAAAAGACTTATTGCAGGATTACCTGATGAAAGATGGAACTTACTATACCAATCAAGCCGGTTATGCTAGCTTTTCATTTGTACTGGAGTTTCAAAACCGCGATCCTCGGTTAAGCCAAACCTATGCCTATCCGGGTTTTAACCTTGCAAATGTGCGTACTTACTCGCAAGGTGGTGGCTTGTATGTACAACAACTGGCTAAAAACTTTACAGGCTACCATCAGGTAAAAGGCTTTGTGAATGACCCTACAACGGCTGCCATGCAAACCGTAGATGTGCCAATTCTGCGATATGCAGAGATTTTGTTAACTTTTGCTGAATCGAAAGCAGAACTTGGTGAACTAACTCAATCAGACCTTGATCAAAGTATTAATTTGATTCGCACCCGTGCGGGCATGCCAGCTATGTCTTTGAATCCAACGATTGATCCGATTCAAAATGCCCGATATTCAAATGTTTCAGGCTCACAAAAAGCAGTTTTGTTAGAGATACGCAGAGAGCGTAGAATCGAATTGGCATTAGAAGGTTATCGTTTCGATGATTTAATGCGTTGGAATGCCGGGAAGTTGTTAGAAAAAGAACAGGAAGGGATATATTTCTCTGGCTTAGGCAGGCACGATTTAACTGGGGATAACGTTCCTGATATTATTCTACTGGCGAATAGTGAGTCTATTCCCGCTGTTAAGGAAAAAAATTCACTAGGTAAAGATTTTATTTATTACCGCACCGGAACCATCGGGCAGGATGCTGGCGTATTTTTGAAAAACGGAACTTCGGGTACAGTGCAAACCATTGCAGATAATGGTATTTTCTTAGAACCTAAATATTATTACAGACCAATTCCTCAAAGTCAGGTGTTGCTTAACCCTAACCTTAAACAAATTTTTGG
>SEDB01000533.1 GCA_004210715.1 Pedobacter sp. | reverse complement strand
GTTCCTTCAGTTCTATCTGTAAAAATAATGGGTACTTCAACTACTTTAAAACCAAACTTGATTGCTGTAAATTTCATTTCAATTTGAAACGCATAACCAACAAATCGAATTTTATTTAATGGAATGGTTTCTAAAACGATTCTTCGATAGCATTTAAAACCAGCTGTGGCATCTTGTATGGTTATCCTAGTAATAAAGCGAACATACATCGAGGCGAAATAAGACATTAAAACCCTGCCCATTGGCCAGTTCACAACATTTACACCCTTTACATATCTAGAGCCAACAGCAACATCTGCACCTTGAATGCAAGCCTCACGTAAGCGAGCTAAATCATCAGGATTATGAGAAAAATCAGCGTCCATTTCAAAAATGTATTGGTAATCTCTTTGCAATGCCCAATTGAAACCATAAATGTAGGCTGTACCAAGTCCTTGTTTGCCGGCACGTTCTTCGATAAATAAGTGGCCATCATATTCAGATTGTAAAGATTTTACAATTTCTGCTGTACCATCAGGTGATCCATCATCAATAATTAAAACATGAAAAGGTTGCGTTAAAGAAAATACCTTGCGGATAATCTTTTCAATGTTTTCCTTTTCATTATAGGTAGGGATGATAACTAAACTGTCTGACACTATTAACTTATGATTTTAGACTTAAGATATACGATTTGCTGGAATGGGCGAAATTAGGTATTAAAAACCAAAAGCCATGAATTTTCTTTCAGGCTTTTGGTTATATGATTTCGAATTGATTTATCTAACTTCTCCCATTAGCTTTTTAACCAGCTGGGAAAATGCAATCAAAGCAACTCCAGCGATTAGCGAATAAAGGGCAAGCGATTTATAACCTTCAGTGTAAGCCACTAATTTTGTCATTAGGGAAGCATTATCAATGCTCGACATTTCTGCTCCTAGCTTGCCTGCCGCAAGCTGACCGAATGCACTTGACAAGAACCAAAGCCCCATCATCATCCCGAACATTTTCTTTGGAGAAAGTTTGGTAATGATTGACATGCCAATTGGCCCTAAACAAAGTTCGCCTAAAGTAAGTAGCAGATAGGCTAAAGTGAAAATATTCAATGAACTGATGCCTTGGTCATTTGAGAAAAATCTTGTCGCGTAAAAAACATAAAAGCTTAATGCAAGCAGTAAAAATCCTATCCCAAATTTTACAACAGTATTAGGCTCAATTTTGCGTTTGTACATGCCAATCCACAATAAACCTACAAGCGGACTGAAAACAATTACAAAAAATGAATTTACGCTGTTGTTTACCACATTTGGATCGATATTTAAACCAAGTAGATTATGACTTAAGTTATCTTTTGCAAAAAGGGAAAGGGAACCGCCACTTTGCTCAGAAATGGCCATAAAAATGAAGTAGCAGAATATAAACACAAAAGCTGCAATCAATTTGTACTGCGCCTTTATTTCTTTTACCATTGCGGTTTCGTAGATGAAGTAAATCAATGCCACAATACCGATCGTGTACATAAAGTAATCAGTATAAGCCGTGTTTTTTACCATCACGAAAATTAATGGAATGCAAAGCAAAGAGCCCACATAAACTGCAATCTCGTAGGTTGTTCTTTTCGTTTTCTCTAAATTTAAGAGTGG
>SEDB01000532.1 GCA_004210715.1 Pedobacter sp. | reverse complement strand
CCGCTTGCTGTAGCAGCAGTGCCACCGCGTGGCAACCATGAATAAGTATAAGCCCCTGTACCACCAGTTACGGTAACCGTTGCCGTACCATTTGATCCGCCATTGCAGGAAACATTGGTTTGTGAAGCTGAAGCGTTAAGCAAACTTGGTTGCGTAATGGTGAAGCTTTCAGTGGTTTGACAAAGGTTGGCATCTTTAACCGTTACGGTATACGTTCCTGCAACCAGGCCTGTTGCCGAAGCAGCAGTACCGCCACTTGGTGACCATGAATAAGTGTAACTACCCGTACCACCCGTAACATTTACGGTTGCAGAACCATTGCTACCGCCGTTACAACTTACATTCGTTTTTGCACCCGCTGTAGCAACAAGTGCTGCAGGTTGTAAAATCGTAACGCTTTGATTTTTCGTACAGGCATTCGCATCGGTCACCTGTACATTATAAGTGCCTGCGACCAGGCCTGTTGCGGTAGCACCTGTACCACCGCTTGGCGTCCATAAATAAGTATAAGCTCCTGCACCACCACTTGCAGTTACCGTTGCCGAACCATTCGATCCGCCATTGCAGGAAACATTCACTTGTGTGGTGCTTGTCGTAATTGCACTTTGCTGGGTAATGGTGTAATCCCGTATGGCTGTACAGGCATTGGCATCTGTAACAGTTACCCGATAATTACCCGCCATAAGACCTGTTATTGTAGCCGTTGTACCGCCATTTGACCATAAATAAGTATAACCACCTGAACCTCCACTTGCAGTTACCGTTGCCGTACCGTTTGTGCCGCCGTTGCAGGAAACATTCGTTTGTGAACCTGAAGTGTTAAGCAAACTTGGCTGGGTAATGGTAAAAGCCCGGGATGCTGTACAGCCTGATGCATCAGTTACCGTTACGGTATACGTACCCGCAACAAGGCCATTGGCTCCAGCAGTTGTACTAATAGACGGAGACCATACATACGTGTACGCACCAGACCCACCGCTTGCAACCACCGATGCAGCTCCATTACTTCCACCATTACAAGATACATTGACTTGTGTAGGCGCAAGACTAATGCTGGTAACAGTTAAGGTAGCTGGTAGAGCGTTCACCGTTTCATCCGCATTGCTTACAACACATCTATAAAGGTAACCATTCATTGTTGCAGCCGCACCAGTAATGGTTAACGTATTTGTTGTTGCATTGCTGTATACGCCGCCGTTGGTAATATTTGCATAGGCACCTGTATTGGCATCTACCTGCCAGCGGTAACCTGTAGCAGTATTTGCTGTAACACTAAAAGTAGTATTGCCTCCGGCACAAATATTTTTGTTGGCAGGCTGAGTAGTTACCGCTAAGGCAACAGGTACCGCATTTACCTCTGTTGATTTAGCACTTTCATTAAAATATTGATCTTCTGAAGAGATTCGATAGTAATAAGTAGTTCCATTGGTTAAGCCCGAATGGGTATAGGTAGAGTTGATAACCCGTACCGGTATTTTCATTTGCATATAAGTTGCCAAATTCATCCAAAATCACCGCTGTAGCATAAGTTCCGGTAGAAACATCAGAAGCGGCAAATCCCGGAGCAGTTAACTTGGCAACCCCTCCTTTATAAGTTTCAGTATTATTAACACTAAATGGTTTGGTCACATAAATATCGCCATTAGGCGCAACCGCAATACCTGTTGGATAGCCTACTCCTTCTGCAGAAACCAATCCATGATAAAGCATGGTTTTTGGCGATCCGCTTGTTGCAGGAGCAGTGTACTTACAAACCGCATAATCCGTATTTGCATTGTATTCCAGGGCATAAAGGTTACCAGCGGCATCAAATGTCAAGCCTGTAAAATACCTGCCGGTTTGTACAGTACTCGCGGCATAGTTTGAAGCTGCTTCCAAACGAATAATGGCACCATTATTTGAGGTAAAATCGGTGCTTAGGTAAACATCACCATTCGGTGCCACTGCCAAACCCCAGGGGTAACTTTGAGGTTCAGAAGTTAAGCCACTGTAAATGATGGTTGGCGTACCTGTACCACCAGTATATTTGGCCACGTGGTAAACGCCAGGTCCAGATGCCTTGGTAACATATACATTTCCACTTGCATCCTTTGCTAAAGCAGTGTAAAGGCCTTGCGTGTGTAAAACCGACTTGGTGTATTGTGCCATGGCTGGGATAGCCAAAGCCAGAAAAAACAGCACTGTCGATAAGACAACACCTGATTTTGTAAAGAATCTCTTCATTTTCCCAGGTGTTTCACATCATCGAGCATATCTTCGTATGCCATATTTTCGACCATCAACAAGGGAACGGTATCGTAAAACTTACTGCTGCGCCATTGTTGTAAAAAGTCATTGCCCATCTTGCCCGTAAAAATGGCATGTACAAAATGGGGGGTATCCTTTTCCAGTGCAGCAAAAAAGCCGTCCAGATTTAAGCCATCTTTATTGGCTAAATTTTCTGGCAATACCATGCTGTGTAATCGTTCTGCACCGGCTGCACCTGCCCCATCCACAAAAGCCGCATTCAAATTAAAGCCGGCTTCGTAAATAGGCATTATGATCTGGCCATCTTTGCCAAATTCCTGAACTGCCCATTGGCCCAGCGCATATTGCGCTTGCCAGAAATTCATGGAAATCAAACCAATATTTGGTCCGTAACCAGCAGGAGAGGGAGCAAGCTCGCCCATGTCGAAAAACAAACCCAGTTTATGGTGATTTTCCAACAGCGGGCGAACTTCGTCTAAAATTTTAATGTTAACCATTCCGGTAACAACATCCACGCCTTCAAAGAACAGCAATTTTTGCAAGGCTTCTAAAATGGCTTTTGTTCCACCCTGGCCTACATAAACCGGCACAAAGGCAAAGTCTTGCTGACTCAGTTTCATTTTCATTGCCGCACAATAGATCCCTGCCATTACATGCTGTGCATAATATGGATAGATACCGGAGTAGGGCATCAAAAAGCCAACTTTAAGAGGTCTGTTCAATTTTTAGTTTCTGGAAGGGAAAATGCCATTATATGCGATGCAGTAGTTTACGGCTAAGTATGGCGACCTATTCTCATGCGCTTGTGATCCTCCAGCTGGTGCACCTTGAATAGGATTCGTGCCAGCATTTGAATAGATATTCAGAGAACTTGCATTTGGCCCTGAACCCGTTTTTGGACTTTTCCCCAAAATCGCAGGATTTACTGGATCACTAAGATTTGAAGCAATGTTTGAAGCAACAGTATGAGTGTGCATTGGCATCTGGTTTGCCAGCAGCGTCACATTTTCAACTCCTCCGGTTTGCCCAATTGAATAGCTAATTAGTCCAGGTCCTTGTCCCTGGCCAATCATTGTTCTTCCCCTTAAATCAGGGATTGCAAACGTATTGACCCCATCACCACCATAAACGGTTCCCAAAAGGGCATATAGTGCCTGATTTTGATTTAGAGGGACTACTTGTCCATTACATGGGTACCACCCATTAGGGGTAAAAAAAAATCCAAAAGCCGAAATTTGGCCTAAATACGGGTCCATATGATATAATTAAATTGTGTTAAAAATT
>SEDB01000531.1 GCA_004210715.1 Pedobacter sp. | reverse complement strand
GATGTTGGAAATGACATTGGTGTTTATGGTTCGAAAATGTATGTGGTGGTAAACGTGTCAAATAAATTGGAAATTCTGGACGTAAAAACCGCCAAGAGAATCAAACAGATCGACATTACAAACTGCCGATACGTTAGCTTTCATAAAGGTAAAGCTTATGTGAGCGCTTACCTGGGCAGTGTTGGCGATCCCAATGCACCAAATGGAAATATTACTGAGATTGACACCTTAACTTTAAATGTTGGTCGTAAGGTAAATGTGGGCAGACAGCCTGAGGAAATGGCTATTGTGGGCGAAAAATTATATATCGCCAATTCTGGAGGATATAGTCCGCCAAATTATGAGCGAACAGTTTCTGTTATCGATTTGAACACCTTTACCGAGATTAAGCGAATTGATGTGGCCATTAACCTGAGCAGGCTCAAGGCAGATAAGTATGGCGATCTTTATGTTACCTCAAGAGGAGATTATTACAATATTCCTTCTAAGCTTTTTGTTATCGATACCCAAACTGATCAGGTTAAAAAAACATTTGATCTGGCAGCCAGCAATATCTGGATCGATGATGACATTGCTTACATCTATGCCACCGAGTGGAGCTACATTCAGCAGAAAAATACGATTACCTACTCCATGATCAACGTAAAGGATGAAACGCTGATGAGTCGAAAGTTCATTAACGATGGTACAGAAGCACAGATTAAAATCCCGTATGGAATTATTGTAGATCCGGTAAGCAAGGATGTATATGTAAGTGATGCCAAAGATTATGTTACACCAGGAACCCTGTACTGTTTTGATAGCAGTGGAAAGAAAAAATGGTCGGTAGTAACAGGGGACATTCCTGCCCATTTTGCATTTGTATATTAATTTTTAACCCAAAATATGATGAAAACAATTTTACGTTCAAAACAAAGAGGAATTATCGCCATCGCGATCTGCTTAGGGCTAATGAGTGCCTGTAGAAAAGACCGCACGATTGAGCCAGAGAAAAAAACACCAGAAATCTCAGGTACAACAGGCGTTTATATGTTAACCGAAGGAACATTTGGAGCCGGAAATAGTGCAATATCTTTCTATGACATCAACAGTAAAACAACTGTGAAAGACTACTACCTTCAGGTAAATAAAACCAGTTTGGGAGAAACGGCGAACGATTTAAAACAATATGGAAGCAAAATGTATTGCGTGGTAGCTGGTACGCAAGGGTCGAGACAATCTTTTCTTGATATTATTGACATTAAGACTTGTAAATCTTTAAAACGCATCTCATTCAATTCAGCTACCGAAGGATATATTCCACGCTTTGTAACTTTCTATAAAGACTAGATCTTGCCACCTTTACTAAGACCAAAGATATTCTTGTTAATACAAACCCGGTACGAATTCAGGCCGCAGAAAATGGAGATCTTTTCGTAGTCTGCTGGAATGATTACATCACTTTTAATAATCCTTCGCTTGAGAGGATCAGTAGTGTAACCGATACAAAAACTGGTAGCTATAACTACGATCTTGGCACAATAAACATCAGCAAATCAACCGCTTTTGTATCCAAAGATATTTACACCAGTCCTGAATTAAAAGCTTTGAACCTGACTTCTGGTGCTTTAGGCACTAATTTAATTACTGATGGAACAGCAATTAAAACTATTTATGGCATAACGGTAAACCCATTTAACAATGATGTTATCGTGGCCGATGCCAATAATTATGGAAGCGAAGGATTGGCTTATTGCTTTGGAAGCGATGGTAAGAAAAAATTCAGCTTTTCTACGGCAGCTTTGCCTCAACATGCTGTATTTGTGTACAGCTATAAATAGTTAAATGATGAATATAAGATTAAGATCACTTGTTCTTTTTGGTTTACTGGTAACAGGAATAGTAGCCTGTAAAAAAGGTAAAGACGGGCCGCCTGAAGAGGAGCAAAAACCTGTAGCGGGTTCTTCTCCATACATCAGCAAAATATTGGAATTCAAGCAAGCGCCCGGGCAATACACAAATGATTTAATCAAAACCGATATTCTTATTGGCAGCGCCGGAAATGGCCTTGTATCTCTTGGAGGTTATGGTGGCTATATTATATTTGGTTTTGATCATTCAGTAGAGAATGCTAATGGAGTAGATCTTGGTATTTATGGTAATCCGCTTATTGGCCAGGGCTTTGAATTTTCCGAGCCCGGAATTGTCAGTGTAATGAAGGATGAAAATAAAAACGGATTGGCAGATGATACCTGGTATGAGCTTGCAGGATCCGAATACAGCGCAGCCACCACGGTAAAGAATTACACCATTACGTATTACCGTCCGGCAAATGCTAAAGATGATGTCCGCTGGACAGATAATCAAGGAAGAGAAGGGTTGATACTGAG
>SEDB01000530.1 GCA_004210715.1 Pedobacter sp. | reverse complement strand
TCCCGACGAGATTCGAACTCATATCGATGGTACCGGAAACCATAATTCTATCCATTGAACTACGGGAGCGAGGGTGCAAATATAGAAAATCAAAATGTTAGTTTCTTGTAATATGAAGCCTAAAATAAACTTTGTTTTTTATAGGTTGAAACAACAAGTTTGTTTTGCTGTTGGTTTTTGAGGATTGAGAAGCTATTCCAATAAAGGTTAACATGCTACAGTAATAAAAACCCATAGCATTGTGACATGAATATATGGCAGATTTTACTGGAAAAATCAATCGGTCAATAGTTCAGTTTTCGCTGGCTGGAGATTCAAAAGAACTTCTGGTTCCTTGCTTTGCTTTACTAAAATTTAATGCGATGTTAACTTCAGGGTTGGCTTTTTTAAAAATAAAAATGCACCTTTGCGAATCGTTAATAGAGGCTTTTGGCATGTAAAAAATAAATAATTGCTTATGGAAGAATTGGTTGTAGAAGAGATTCAGGAACTGCTTGAAAAGGAAGATGATAAGGCGCTAAAGCATTATCTGGATGAACTGAATATCTCGGATGTGGAAGAATTAATTGACGAACTTCCTCAATACGCAGCCAAATTCATCGAGACAATTTCATTGAACAGGGCGGTTAACGTTTTTCGAATCCTTGATTTTCCTACTCAGGAAAGAATTATTAAAAAACTTACAGGAAATAAACTTAATCAGATCATTAAAGATTTGCCACCAGATGACCGTACAGCGCTTTTTGGAGAGTTGAAAGGTGATGTGGTAAAGAAGATGATTACGCTTTTGCCTCCCGAGGAACGAAAGGAATCATTGGCACTTTTGGGCTACAACGAATACAGTATCGGCCGATTAATGACTCCCGATTACATCGCTGTGAAGCCAGAATGGACTATAGCCAGAGTTTTGGCCCACATTAGGCGTTACGGCAAAAATTCGGAAACGATTGATGTGGTTTACGTAATTGATAAAGATGGAGCGCTTTTGGACGATATTCGTATTCGAGAGGTTCTGTTAGCAGATCCGGAAGCTGTAATTGGGGAGTTAACGGATAAGCGGTTTATTGCTTTAAAAGCTAACGATCCGCAAGAAGATGCGATCAGTATATTTAGGATGAACAACCGTGTCGCATTGCCGGTGGTTGATGAAAATAACATTCTTTTGGGAATTGTAACCGTTGATGATATACTTTGGATTGCGAACGAGGAATATACCGAAGATATTCACAAAATTGGCGGCTCGCAAGCATTGGACGAACCTTACTTAGATGTTCCTGTTTTTGAACTTTATAAGAAACGAGTAGTTTGGCTGATCGTATTATTCTTTGGAGAGCTTTTAACGATAGCTGCCATGTCTAATTTCGAAAATCAAATTGCTCAGGTTGTAATTTTGGCAACTTTTATTCCTTTAATTATTTCGAGTGGGGGTAATAGTGGGTCTCAAGCCGCAACGCTTATTATTCAGGCCATGGCACTAGGCGAAGTAACCGTTAGGGATTGGTGGAATGTGATGCGAAGGGAGATTTTTTCGGGGATTTTATTGGGCTGTACTTTGTGCTTGCTTAGCTTCGCTGTAATTGGAACATGGGAATTGTTCTGGCCAGGTTTTACCGATCACTATATCAGGAT
>SEDB01000107.1 GCA_004210715.1 Pedobacter sp. | reverse complement strand
CCAGAAAGTTGGTTCATAGAAATTAAAACCAACTTACCTTTCACATTTGGTAACCATTTTTGAAAAGAAACTGAATCGGTAATTGCCGGAAGAATAATGGCTTCAGCATTAATTGCTTTTCCATTTGTTGATGGACTCCAGGCCAATTGAGTACCTTCTAAAGTTCTTAATCTTGGGCTAACTAAATCGATGTGCGTAACGCCACGTTCCCAGCCACGCCATTCGCCCCATTTTTCGTTCTTGGCCGAAATTCCCCAATCGCTGTATTTTTTAACTGCCCAGTCGTTGGCTTGTTTCATTTGTGGCGAACCACTTTCAGCTTAATTAGCTATTTTTGGGCTTTTAATATAATTCATGAGCATTTCCACCAAGTACAATCCTGCAGAAACAGAAGATAAATGGTATAGCTATTGGCTATCGAAAAAGTTTTTCCACTCAGAGCCTGATGAGCGTGAGCCTTACACTATTGTAATTCCGCCACCAAATGTTACCGGAGTGTTGCACATGGGGCATATGTTAAACAACACGATTCAGGATGTTTTGATTCGTAAAGCCCGTATGCAGGGTAAAAATGCTTGCTGGGTTCCTGGAACTGACCATGCATCTATCGCTACTGAGGCGAAAGTTGTGGCGATGTTAAAAGAGCAGGGCATCAATAAAAAAGACCTTTCCCGTGAAGAGTTTTTGAAATATGCCTGGGAGTGGAAGGAAAAATACGGCGGTATTATCTTGGAGCAGTTGAAAAAACTGGGTGCCAGTTGCGATTGGGACCGTACACGTTTTACAATGGAAGAAGATCTTTCGGAAGCCGTAATCGATTCGTTTGTTCATTTATATAAAAAAGGGTGGATTTACCGCGGTATTCGTATGGTAAACTGGGACCCTGCTGGTAAAACGGCGGTTTCTGATGAAGAGGTAATCCGTAAGGAAGTTAATCAAAAGCTATATTATATACGGTATACAATTGTTGGCGATAAAACTCCGGACTCCGGACTCGAGACTCCCGACTATTTAGTGGTTGCGACTACACGTCCTGAAACCATTATGGCAGATGCAGCAATTTGTATCAACCCGAACGATGAACGTTTTGCGCACTTAAAAGGTAAAAAAGTTTTCGTACCGCTTGTTAATCATGAAATTCCGGTTATTGAGGATGAATATGTTGATATCGAATTTGGTACAGGTTGCTTAAAAGTTACACCAGCACATGATTTAAACGATTATGAATTGGGCGTTAAGCACAATTTGCCTGTTACCGATATTTTAAATGATGATGGAACTTTAAATGAATTGGCGGTTATTTTAGTAGGCGAAGACAGATTTGTTGCCCGTAAAAAGATTGCCAAAATGTTAGAGGAGGCCGGTCATTTAGATAAGGTTGAAGATTATAAATCGCAGGTTGGTTTCTCTGAACGTACCGATGCAGCAATTGAACCTAAACTTTCAATGCAGTGGTTTGTGAAGATGAAAGAAATGGCTCAGCCGGCTTTAGATGATGTTTTAAACGGCGATGTAAACCTGATTCCGAATAAATTTGAAAATACTTACCGCCACTGGATGGAAAATGTTCGCGATTGGAACATTTCTCGTCAGCTTTGGTGGGGACAGCGTATTCCAGCCTGGTACGATGATAAAGGAAACTGGGTTGTTGCTAAAACCAAAGATGAAGCTTTAGAAGAATTCTGGAAGAAAAAGCATTTGGATGAAAGCTGTTCGGAAACTGAAAAAGCTGGGTTCAAACATCAGTTAGAACCTTTTCTAAGGCAAGATGAAGATGTAATGGACACCTGGTTTTCATCATGGTTATGGCCAATTTCTGTGTTCGATGGTTTTAAAGACCCAAATAATAAAGACATTAATTACTACTACCCAACAAATGATTTGGTTACTGCACCGGAGATTATGTTTTTTTGGGTAGCACGTATGATAATGGCAGGACATGAGTTTATGGGCAAAAAACCATTTACGAATGTTTACTTAACCGGTATTGTTCGTGATAAATTAGGCCGTAAAATGTCTAAATCGTTAGGTAATTCGCCAGATCCAATTGGATTAATTGAAAAATACGGTGCCGATGCTGTTCGTGTGGGTATGTTAATGTCTTCTCCGGCAGGAAACGATTTAATGTTCGATGAAAGTTACTGTGAACAAGGCCGTAATTTCGCTTCGAAAATATGGAACGCGTTCCGTTTGGTTAAAGGCTGGGAAGTGGATGAAAGCTTGGAAAATCCTAACACACAGGCGATTTCCTGGTTTGAAAACCGTTTCAACGAAGCTTTGGTAGAAATTGAAGCAAACTTCAAGCAATACCGTTTATCGGAAGCTTTAATGACAACCTATAAGTTGGTTTGGGATGATTTCTGTGCCTGGTACTTAGAAATGGTTAAGCCTGCTTATCAACAGCCAATCGATGCTGAGAGTTATAAAGCTACTGTTGGTTTCTTTGAGCAGATTATCAAATTATTGCACCCGAATATGCCTTTCTTAACCGAAGAATTATGGCATGATGATTTATTTGGTGAACGTAGCGAGATGGATTGCTGCATTGTTGCCGAATTCCCGAAAGGTGGTGCCATTGATGAGAAATTGCTAAAAGATGCAGAGGTAATCAAAACTGTTATTGCGGAGATTAGAAATGTGCGTAACCAGAAACAAATTTCACCAAAAGAGGCTTTGCCATTGAGCTTGAAAGTAAATTCTGATATTGATTACGAAAAATGGCTAAACATTGTTTTCAAATTGGCTAACGTTTCTGAAGCTGAAATTATAAATGATAAAATTGCAGGTGCAGCGGCTTTCATGGCTGGAAAGGATGAGTTTTTTATTCCTTTAACCGAAAATATCGATGTTGATGCAGAACGCATTCGTTTAAATGCTGATTTGGTTTACCTGCAAGGTTTCCTAAAATCAGTTGATGCGAAACTGAGCAACGAACGTTTTGTACAAAATGCTAAACCCGAAATTATTGCCAATGAACGCAATAAAAAAGCAGATGCAGAAGCAAAGATTAAGATTATCGAAGAAAGCTTAGCGATGTTAGGCTAGTCATAAATACAGAAATTTCGCCTTTTTTTAAAACCTACGAAGTTTGAAAAGCCCTTTAGAATTCAGTTTCTAAAGGGTTTTCTTATTTTAAAAATCAAATTGGAACTATTATTTCAAACGTTTTCCTAGAAAATCGAATAATTATAAAATATACTGTTTTAACAATCTCAGGCAAAAAAAAATAAATCAATAGACTTTATTCACCTTCAAGTTTATCGAAAATATTACTTGTAAGAATTTAACGATTGTTTTTATTAACCTATTTTAGGTATTGTTAAAACGGTTTACCACCGTTTTAATATTATGAGATTCTAACCTAAAATACCCAAATGGAAAATTCCAGAAGAAAATTTATAAAGCAGTCGGCGATTTTTGCAGCAGCCACTTACGCAGGTACAATGGGCATGAGCGCAAAAAGTTATGGCAGGATTATCGGTGCAAACGATCGCGTAAGAGTTGGTGTGGTCGGTTTTTCAGATCGTTTTAAAGACACACTCTTGCCTTGTTTCCTAAATCATAATAAAGAATTAAATTTCGATATCGTTGGGCTTTCTGATTTATGGAATTACCGCAGAGATTTAGGGATTGCCCATTTGAAAGAAAAATTCGGGCATGACGTTAAAGCCTGCCGAAATAACGATGAACTGTATGCCACAAAGGATTTGGATGCAGTAATCATCAGTACAGCCGATTTTCAGCATGCGTTGCATACGATTGAAGCAGTAAAGGCCAATTGCGATGCTTATGTGGAAAAGCCATTCGCAGAAACCATGGATGATGCTAAAGCGGCGTTAAAGGCAGTGAAAGCAACGGATAGAATTGTGCAGATTGGTTCTCAGCGCAGAAGTGGTGAAAATTATGTTAATGCTGCAAAATTTATTCAGGAAGGTAAATTCGGACCAATTACTGCCGTAGATTTAGTTTGGAATGTGAATCAGCCTGGCCGTTGGCGCCGCCCAGAATTAGTGGCTAAACTTAAGGAAGAAGATATCGATTGGAAAAGATTCTTGTTAAATCGCCCAAATGAAGTTTTCGATCCAAGAAAATATTTAGAGTATAGATTGTTTTGGCCGTATTCTTCCGGAATGCCAGGACAATGGATGTCGCACCAGATTGATACTGTTCATTGGTTTACCAACTTAAAACATCCCAGAAGTGTAGTCGCCAATGGAGGCATTTATACCTGGAAAGATGGTCGCAGGAATTGGGATTCGATGGTTGCCGTTTTTGATTATGGTCAGCCGAATACAACAGACGGATTTCAGGTTACCTTTACTTCAAGAATGCAAAATAGTGTTGGCGATGTTGGTGAAGTGTATTATTCAAACGGAGGAGAGTTAAACCTGATCACCAATAAAGTATCGCCAAAAGGTGGTTTAAAGGAACGTGAAGCTGCGGTAATGGGTATGAAAGCTAATTTGCTGCCAGAATTTGATTTAAGTAAAACCGAAATTAAAGCCGCAACTGGCGCTAACATGGGTGGAGATTCACTCACATCCGGCCACATGAGGAATTGGATGGAATGTGTGCGAAGCCGTAAAACTCCAAATGCACCTGTAGAGGCTGGTTATTCGCATTCTATTGCCAATATCATGACCAATGCTGCTGTGCGAACCGGATCGAAAGCAACTTTCGATGAAGGCAAACAGGAAGTGATTACAAATGGAAAAGTTTTTAAATATTAATCGTCATCGACCAAAATCAAAGACATGTTAAACATCAGAAAATATAGTATTCTTGCCCTTTCCTTTATCAGTTTATCCGCCGCTGCGCAAAAGGTAAAACCACTTTTCGATGGTAAAACCTTAAACGGCTGGAAAGCGGTTGCGGGAGCAGCACCCTACAAAGTGGAAGATGGAATGATTGTAGGAACGATGACTAAAGGCACTCCAAATTCGTTTTTAATTACAGAAAAAGAATATGGAGATTTTATTCTTGAACTCGATGTGAAATTAGAAGGTGAAAGCACCAATTCCGGTATTCAAACCCGTAGTCATTTAAAACCTGAAGGCAATAATGGTAAGGGATTGGTTTTTGGAAGACAAGTTGAAATTGACCCTACGCCAAGAGCCTGGACCGGTGGAGTTTACGATGAGGCCCGACGTTTATGGCTTTACCCCCTGGAACTAAATCCTACGGCAAAATCATTATATAAAAAGAATGATTTTAACCATTACCGAATCGAAAACATTGGTAACGAACTTAAAACCTGGGTAAATGGAAAACCTGTTTCCTATGTGATTGATACTCTTGATCAGACTGGATTTATAGGCTTGCAGGTTCATGGGATAGGGAATAATTTAGAGAATGACGGAAAAAAAGTGTACTTTAAAAACATTAACATCCAAACAGATGGCCTAAAATCCAAAGCATTCCCTAAAGGGATTTATGCCGTGAATTTTACGCCAAATACGCTATCGTCTTATGAACAATCGGAGGGATATAAGCTGCTTTTTGATGGAAAAGGTAATGCCGGTTGGGTTGGTGCACATAAAACAACCTTTCCAGAAAAAGGATGGAAAATTGCTGATGGTATAATTAGTGTTGAACCATCTGGAGGGGCAGAATCGACAAATGGCGGCGATATTGTAACTAAGGAAGAATTTTCTGCTTTTGATTTATCTTTCGAGTTTAAGCTTACTCCAGGCGCAAACAGTGGCGTTAAATACTTTGTAACCTTAAACGAAAAAAGCGCAGGCTCGGCCATTGGTTTGGAGTATCAGGTTTTAGATGATGTGCTTCATCCAGATGCTAAACTTGGAAGAGATGGAAACCGTACTTTGGCCTCTTTATATGATTTAATGACAGCTAAAAAAGAAGCCAGGTATTTACGCCCAATCGGCAGCTGGAACAATGCCCGTTTAGTTGTTTATCCAAATAATAAGGTGGAGCACTATCTAAATGGTGTTAAAATTTTAGAGTATGTTCGTGGTTCAGAAGAATTTAAAAAGCTTGTGGCCATCAGTAAATACAAAGATTGGAAAAACTTTGGTGAGGCTGAGAAAGGGCATATCCTGCTCCAGGATCATGGAAATAAAGTAGACTTCAGAACCATTAAGATTAAAACCTTGAAATAGTTCGATTCAGTAGATGTTTTTTTTTTGAAAATGAACATCTGCTTTTTGTGGCAGGCTGCAGTCCCGCTATTCGCTGCAATTTTTTAAATTACCTTTGTCATTCTGAGAAACGAAGAATCTGTTTCATCGTTAGCAGATGCTTCGTTCCTCAGCATGACAGCCTATTTGCGTTGGTGCATATTTAAAAAGATTTCCGCTGCTATCGGGTTTAATATGAACGTTGCTGCATTAAATCCCACCCAAAGGCAAATACCAGATGTTAAATAGCCCCGACATAAACGGATTCCGATTTATCAGCATTGTCTTACATTTTTAAAAGGTATGCTTGCTTGTTTCACAGGTTTCATCGGAAGAAGTATTGGCGGGACTATCAGCTCAAAAGGATTACAGGTTTTGCGCTCCAAAAAAAACTTATATTTATTATTGGCAAATCATAAAAAACAGATAAAAATTTCCATTATGCAGCGTCGTTCGTTTATTGAAAAATCAGCATTATTGAGTTCGGGTTTATTAGTTGGAAATGGCGTTTTTGCAGCATTTACCACTGATCGTGTTATTAATATTGCCATGATTGGTTGTGGTGATCGAGGTAAAGGTGTGCTATCGGTTATCAAATCAATACCAGCGAAATTTAAAGCAATTGCCTATTGCGATTTGTTGGATTTTAGATTGAAAGAAGCAGAAAAATATGTTTCAGCTACGGCTAAACCGGTAAAAGATTACAAGCAGATTCTGGATAATAAAGCAGTAGATGCTGTTTTTATCGCTACACCTTTAAGTGAGCATTTCAAAATTGCAAAAGATGCAGTTCTGGCAGGTAAGCATGTCTATGTAGAGAAAACCATGACTTACAACATCGCCCAGGCACTTGAATTAAGGAAATTAGTTCAGCAGTATCCTAAACAAATCTTTCAGGTGGGCTATCAATACAGGTATTCTCCTCTTTATTTTAAAGTTAAGGATATGATACAAAGCGGTTATCTGGGAAATGTTTCGCAAATTGATTGCCGTTGGGATAGAAATGGAAACTGGCGTAGGGCTGTTCCTAGCGCTGATTTGGAACGAAAAATTAACTGGCGTATGTACAAAGAATATTCTGGTGGCTTGGCTGCAGAACTTTTGTCGCACCAGATCGACTTTATTAATTGGGCTTTTGAAACTCAACCGGATGAAATTATGGGAACGGGCGGAATAGACGTTTTTAAGGATGGTAGAGAGACTTATGACAATATACAGGCTACGTTAAGGTACAAGGAAAAAGGAATGATTGGGAATTTCGGTGCTACCTGCGGAAATGCTCACGATGGATACTTGTTTAAAATTAAAGGGACTAAAGGTTCTGTTTCATTACTCACTGATACAGGAATATTTTATCCAGAGGAAAAAACTAGAAAAGAATTAGGTATTGTGGATGGGGTTACCGGAGCCACCAAAATAGTGGTAAATAAAGATGGCGGAATACCAATTTTAGACAAAGCGACAATGGATGGAACTAATTACGCACTTGATGAATTTTATAAGTCGATAATGGACAATGTTTTGCCTGCGTCCAATATTGTTACTGGCACTCAAGCCTCCATTTGTGTAGCCATGTGTAATGAAGCCATTTATACAGGCAGCAAGCAGGTGTGGAAGCAGGAGTATATGAATAGAATTGTACCGAGATGCTTGTTCAAAAACTGATGCCGTAATTTTAACTTTCGGAGCCTTGCATTCAATTAACATAAGCTTTTCTCCAGCAGTATTATAAACCAAAATGTCGCTACGTTTTTGCAATTGATTTAAAACCA
Organism: Pedobacter sp.; assembly: GCA_004210715.1. Classification (GTDB taxonomy): domain Bacteria; phylum Bacteroidota; class Bacteroidia; order Sphingobacteriales; family Sphingobacteriaceae; genus Pedobacter. The sequence continues at coordinate 847 of SEDB01000107.1, read as the reverse complement.
AACCACCTTCAATTTGAATTAGGGTTTTTGGGAATTTCTTACTGAGGATTAAATTTTGAATAAAGTGCTGACGAACCCATTCTTCGGGAGTTAAAACCAAATGTTTTTTACGCAATTCATCAAAAATAAAAACCACTTCATCTTTCTTAGTAATTTTAAAAGGATAAGGCGGAAGATTAAGTGGAGTTGGGTTAATTAAAGCCCGAAAATTTAAACCTGTGTACCTGTTGCATGGAGAAGAATCTTATTATATCGATCAGGTAACTGATTATATAGAAGATAAACTGCTGAATGATGCCGAGAAAGGTTTTAATCAAACAGTTTTATATGGGAAAGATACCGATATGGCTACAGTTTTAGGTGCTGCAAAGCGATATCCAATGATGTCGGATTACCAAGTGGTTATTGTTAAGGAAGCGCAGGATTTGAAATGGGGAAAAGATGATGGTGGGAGCAAGGAAGCAGAATTTGTACTCAGCTATTTCGAAAAGCCTTTGCCAAGTACCATTTTAGTGCTGGCCTTTAAGTACGCGAACTTTGATAAACGTAAGAAAATTTATAAAGCCATCAGTAAGAGCGGTCTGATTTTTCAGTCAGATCCAGTTCGGGATTATAAATTAGTGCCATGGATAGAAGAATTTATTAAAGAGAAAGGCTACAAAATTGATCAGCAGGCATCAGCTTTGATGGCCGAATATTTAGGGACAGATCTTTCTAAAATTGCCAACGAGATTGAAAAGCTGATGCTCAATGTGCCAAAAGAAACTATAATTAATGCAGATCTGGTTCAAAAAAACATTGGAATAAGCAAAGAATACAATGTTTTTGAACTGCAAAAAGCTTTGGC
>SEDB01000529.1 GCA_004210715.1 Pedobacter sp. | reverse complement strand
AGACACTGTTTATCAAACAAATGTTACGTGATTGTTAAATTATTCTTATGATTTGTTAAGGCTTGTTAAAAATGGATTGGACACAAAAAAACCCATAAGAGTTGATTCTTATGGGTTCCTTTTTATTAAGGAATTTTAAGCTTTAACAGCTTTCTTTTTCTTCTTATTTTCTGAATAAAAGCCGAAACCTAATCCCACCAGCATTAAAATTGAACCTGCTAAAGAGATTTTTTCTCCTGCGTAATATGAAGTTGGATGGAAGATGAATTCCAATTTATGATTTCCACCTTCCAACTGAGCAGCACGTAAAATATAATCGGCCCTGAAGTATGGTTTTTCCACCCCATCGATATACATTTTCCATCCTTTGTTATAATAAACCTCTGAGAAAACCGCAATCACATCTTTTGCAGATGAATACTCATAGGTTAAGTGATCAGGCGTATAATTGGTTAATTTAATAAATCCTTCTACACCAGTACCCAAACGCTTGGTATCAATCATATCCAAAACATCCTGATTGATGCTTTTTGTTAACTGATGATCTACCAGTTCCTGGAAACGTTTTAGCCTTGCCGAGTGGAAACCACCAACCGTTTTGTGGAAATATGAAGTTTCAGCACTTTTAAAAGGATCTCCTAATGATAAATCGAAAACCCTGAAATTTGGATCTTTATCTGCTGAGATGAAATTATCTACATCACGAGGTTGATAGTGGTTTGCCAAATCAGATTTGCTTACAAAATTCTGATTATTTAAGTAACGGCGGTCAACCTGCCATAAATCGATTAAAATGAACAATGCCAATAAGCCGAAAGCCAATTGCATATTCATCTTTTTAGTAATAAACGCCCATGTTAATCCAAATCCTATTGCAATAAATAGCAAAGTGCGCAAAGCATCCATGCGGGCTAAACTGATCCTATCAGCTTTTACTGCTTCCAAAATTTGCGCAGTAAGCGAAGCATTGTTCTGCGTGATTTGATTTAACCAAGTGGTTAACTCTGGCTGCGTGGAACTGGTAAAGCTAAAGAAAGCTGTTGGAGCAACTGCAATCAAAAGTGCAAATCCGCCAGTAATTCCAGCCGACCAGGTCAGGCGTTTAACTAAATATTTTTGATCGTATTTACCATCCTGTGCTTCTTTTACGGCTAAAATGGCCAATAAAGGAACCAGCAAACCTACAACTGCCAGTATTGACTCTACCGCTCTGAACTTGTTGTACATTGGCAGATAATCAAAGAAAAGATCAGAAATCAACGGAAGATTTTGTCCGAAGGAAAGGAACAACAATAAAATGCTGCTGCCCAATATCCACCATTTCCAGCGGTGCTGAACAATGAATAATCCAAAAACAAATAAGAAACAAATGATTGCACCAAAATAATATGGACCAGATGTACCTGGCTTATCGCCCCAGTAATTCGATCCAGCATTTTGCGCAATGGCATTTAACGCTTTCTCTGTATCCTGTCCATAAATTGGACCCAGTACATTAGATACGGTACCATCTTGCAAAATCTTAATAAATTTTCCATCAGGATTTAACTGTCCGCCACTTGCTCCTCCATATAAATTCGGAATTAGGAAAGTAAAACTCTCTCCCACGCCCTGGCTCCATTGGTAGGCGTATGCTTTATCTAAACCGTTAGCTGGTTCCGCTTTATCTGTGGTTAAATTTGATTTCCCTCTAATGGTTTCTTTACCATATTCATAAGTTGTCCACAAAGTACCCGCATTCACCATTACAGCTAATACGATGCCGGCAACAATAAACCCGATTGACTTACCGAAAACATTTAGTTGCTTTGCTTTAAAGGCATGGTAAAACTCAATACAAGCCAGAATGAACAATGCTATAAAAAGATAATAAGTCATTTGGATGTGGTTGGAACGAATCTCCAATGCCATAAATAAAGCCAGTAAACTGGCCCCAACTAAATACCTACCCCTTAAAACCAAAATGATTGATGCTAATATCGGCGCAAAGAAACCAATCGCCAAAGCCTTATTGCTGTGCCCCGCAGCGATAATAATGAAATTGTACGAAGTAAATGCAAAGGCTATTGCTCCCGCAGCAGCGAGCCACGGATTTATTTTAAGCACACAAAACAGTAAATATGCACCAATCAAGTAC
>SEDB01000528.1 GCA_004210715.1 Pedobacter sp. | reverse complement strand
CCCGCCAATTGCTGTCTGATAATTGCCGATACTTCGTCTGGTCTTACCTCTACCATAATTTTAATTATATCTTTTTGTAAATGTAAATCTTGTAGTTCTTTTGTTATTCTAGTCCCGCTTTCTGCTTTAGTCTTTTTGCTTTCAGCTTCAAAGCCTGACGCTGCCAATTGGGTTTATATATTGTTGTGCTGTAGTTCTTTTGCTAATTCAGTATCCCTCAAGTTCATCAAAACCAATCCTGATACCTGATACTAACTACTTTATACTCCTAAGCAGCAAATTCTTTTCTAAGTTTATTTAATCCGCTGGCAATACTTGCATCAAATTGTTTGTCGCCAACTTTCAGGATAAAACCACCAATTAGTTTCTCGTCAATTTTTTCATTAACGATTACTTCATTAGCACCTAACTCTTTTTTAACAGTTTCAATAATCTGCGCTTTAGCTTCAGCACTTAAAGTAGTGGCCGAAGTCACATCAGCAGTAACAATTCCTTTAAGCTCGTTGTATTGTTTAATAAACTGTTTTGCTGTAGCAAATAAAATTGCCGAACGGCCTTTATTTACCACAATTTTGAAAAAAGTAAGCGATAACTGACCTACTTTATCAGCAAAAATACCGTTCAAAATACCCACCTTTTTATCTAAAGGTACAATTGGGTTTTTAAGTATCGCTTCTAGTTCAGGAGTCTCATCAACCACTTTTTCAAACAAAACCATATCATTGTACGATTCAGCTAAACCGTTGTTTTCAACAGCTAAGTCGATTAATGATTTGGCATATCTGCCTGCAACTTTAATTTCTGACATATTTTTTGAGTTGAAAGTTGAAAGTTAAAAGTTGAAAGCTGAAAGTCGAAGCTGAAAATTGAATATCAAATCGTTCAATTTAAACTTTAAACTCTAAACCCTAAACCTTCTACTTTAAACTTTATACTTTAAAACTTAATTTAATTCAACGTCTTTTAACAAATTAGCTACTAAAGCCTCTTGTTTATTTTTATCATCTAATTGAGTACGTAAAACACGCTCAGCAATTTCCAACGATAAAGTAGAAACCTGATCTTTAACTTCAGCCAAAGCAACTTTCTTTTGGTTTTCGATTTCGATTTTAGCTTTCTCGATTAATTTCGAACCTTCCACCTGAGCTTGTTTTTTAGCTTCATTTAAAATACTGTCTTTTAAAGTTTTTGCTTCCTTTAAAATTTCGTCACGTTCAGCACGTGCCTGTTGCATTAAATCTTGGTTTTGACTAGTTAAACGAGCCATTTCTTGTTTAGCTAATTCAGCTTTGTTCAAAGCATCATCTATACTTTGCTCACGCTCATGGATAGCTTTCATAATTGGTTTCCAGGCAAATTTCGCCAACAAAAACAATAACAATAAAAAAGCTATGCTATTCCAAACTAACAAGCCAATTTCAGGAACTAATAAATCCATCTTATATATTTAATATTCTTTTTCTTTGATTATTTTGCGATCAAAGAAACTACTACTGCGAATAAAGCAACCGCCTCGATAAAGGCTGCAGCGATAAGCATAGCAGTTTGAATTTTTGAAGCGGCTTCTGGTTGACGAGCAATAGATTCCATTGCAGATCCACCAATTTTACCGATACCTAATCCAGCGCCTATTGCAGCTAAGCCTGCGCCGATTGCAGCTAATGTTCCAGTCATTTTCTGATTTATTTATATTTATTTAACAATAATGTTCTTAATGGTGTTCTTCTACAGCCATACCAATAAACAGGGCTGAAAGAGTAGTAAAAATAAACGCCTGAATAAACGCAACCAGGAATTCAATTAAGCCGATAAACACAGCGAAGAAAATTGAAGCCGGAGCAATCCAAAGCGAGTTAAAAATAAAGATTAAGCAAAGTAACGACATCACTAAAATGTGCCCTGCAGTAATGTTTGCAAATAACCTGATCGCCAAAGCAATTGGTTTTGTTAACGTACCAATTAACTCTAAAGGCGCTAAAAATATTTTCATAGGAACAGGAACGCCTGGCATCCAGAAAATATGTTTCCAATAATGCTTGTTTCCTTTGAATGTAGTGATTAAATAAGTACAAACAGCCAATACAATTGTTAAAGCAATATTACCTGTTACGTTAGCACCTCCCGGGAAAAACGGAACCAATCCTAAAACGTTATTCATCCAGATAAAGAAAAACACTGACAACAAGTAAGGCATGAAAGCACCATATTTATGACCCAAATTCGGTCTGGCAATATCATCACGTACAAATAAAATGATTGGCTCTAAAAACGACTGTAAACCTTTTGGCGATTTACCGTTTCTTTTGCGATAAGAAGATGCAATACTGGTAAAGATAACCACTAACAATACTACTGAAAGCAACATACTAAAAACGTTCTTTGTAACAGAGAAATCAAGGGGGCGGGCATTGGTGACCACTTCAGCACCATCTTTAACTTCATGCGTTACAAAAGCACCATGCTCATTAGCAGCTGCATTTGCATAGTAGATTTTGTTATGCGCCATCACAAAACGCTGACCGCCTTTTTCTACTACATGAGTACCATCATCGTTAAAATTAAAAGCAGCAGAGCTAAAGGTAACTAAACCAGCGTTTGTCCATAAGATAATCGGCAA
>SEDB01000527.1 GCA_004210715.1 Pedobacter sp. | reverse complement strand
TCAAAGCATCTACAAGTGACGGTTGCAATTGTAATAAGCTTTCGCCAATTTCATTTAAGTGTTGATGCTCAAAAGCTTTATAAACTGAAAGGTTATTATTTCTCCAGCTGAAATGAGATGTTGAAGCTAAGCTTTGCCCTGCACCGGTTGAACCCGTAGTTGCATTGATGTGAACTTCTGCATTAATTAAACCTTTTGCAGCCAATGGCAATAAACCCAGTTGGATACAGGTAGCAAAACAACCTGGATTTGCAATGTTTTTAGCGGATTTTATTTTATCACGGTTCAATTCAGGAAGCCCGTAAATGAAGTCTTTGGTCGGAAGTCCAGAGTCTGGAGTCGAAAAAATAGCGTTTGCCGAAAGCCTAAAATCCTGAGATAAATCGATGATTTTGATATTATCATTAATCGGATTAGCAGCTAAAAATTTCTTGGCATCGCCATGGCCAACACAAAGAAAAAGTACGTCAATATCTTGTGGAATATCGCTTACAAAACGTAAATCTGTATCTCCGATTAAATCGGTATGTACATCAGAAATTAAGTTTCCAGCATTACTGGTGCTGTTTACAAAAGCAATTTCAACATTAGGATGGTTAATCAAGATACGTAGCATTTCGCCACCTGTATATCCTGCCCCACCAATTATTCCAGCCTTAATTTTGTTACTCATAATCTGTTCTATCAATTATAGATGGATATGAAAATTAGTTTTAATAATCCTTCGAGAAGTACCGATGTAAAATCGGGACAAGTCAGGATGACAATTTTAAAGAGATTGCTTCGTCGTTCCTCCTCGCAATGACGAAGCAGGAACGGAAGCTTTCTACTTTAGTCTTTTAGCTTTAAGCTTCTTCAGAATTCACTTTATGCCAAATCATTACCTGGTTACCGAAAATTTTAGAAAAACCTTTCACATCTTCTCCACTCCAGGCATTATTCATTTCGCCGTAGCTACCAAATTTATTGCTCATTAAATCGTGGTTCGATTCAATACCGATAATCTGGAAACGGTAAGGCAATAATTCAACAAAAACTTTACCGCTTACTACTTTCTGCGTATCGGCTAAGAAAGCCTCAATGTTCCGCATAATAGGGTCGTGGAACTGACCTTCGTGTAACCAGTTACCATAGAAAGAAGATAATTGTTCTTTCCAGCTTAGCTGCCATTTTGTTAAAGTGTGTTTTTCTAAAGTATGGTGCGCTTTAATAATTAAAACAGGTGCCGCAGCTTCGAAACCCACACGACCTTTAATACCGATAATGGTATCACCAACGTGGATATCACGACCGATACCGTAAGGTTGAGCAATCGCTTGTAATTTCTGAATCGCTCTAACCGGTGCTAAAGTTTCTCCATCAATGGCTACTAATTCTCCTTTTTCGAAAGTTAATTCTAGCTTACGCGATTCTGTTTCAGAAACCTGTGTTGGCCAGGCACTTTCTGGTAAAGTTTCGTGAGAGGTTAAAGTTTCTTTACCACCAACTGATGTTCCCCATAAACCTTTGTTAATTGAATATCTCGCTTTTTCAGCACTATATTCAACACCATGTTCGGCTAAATATTCTATTTCCGCTTCGCGGGATAATTTTAAATCTCTAATCGGTGTAATGATTTCAACTTCTGGAATAATGATATTAAA
>SEDB01000526.1 GCA_004210715.1 Pedobacter sp. | reverse complement strand
TGATAGATAAAAAGTTACGTATTTAACAACCGTATAACAAAAAGAAGCGTATATTGATCATATAATTGATAACTAAACATACATGAGAAACAGAAATTTTTGCAGTTTAATTGTTTTAATGCTAACCTTTGCTGGCCTTATTTCTGCTTGCAAAAAAGATAGTGTTGCACCAGAACAGGTGCAACCAACTACTACAGCGACCCCGACAAGAGACGAGCTGACAAAAGATTCGATCTTTCTTTACACTAAGGAATTGTATTATTGGAATACCTCACTTCCAACTTACGCAAACTTTAACCCGCGTAGTTACAGTTCAAATGAAAATGAGCTATATGCCCTAACCCAATACTCATCTGATCCTACTACTGGAAAGCCTTATGAGTATGTGAATGGCACTGATCCCAAATATTCCTTTATAGATTATTCAGGAACCACTGGAAAAGTGTCCGCTTTAAATTTGAAAGCAGATGTGAATGGCACGGCCAATGATTATGGATTTTCGGTGATGTACAATACAACAACTGATTTGCGTGTAAAATATGTTTATCCAAATTCGCCAGCAAGCCAGCAGGGTTTAACAAGAGGCTGCAGGATTACCAGTATTAACGGTAGAACGAGCTTAACATACAGCACTACCAGTGGCATCATCAGTTTTTTAAATGATGCTATTTTTGGCAGCAACCCATCCGTTAGCTTAACTTTTACTGATTTGAATGGTGCCACCAAAAGTGTTGTGGTGAGTAGCGCCAGTTATACGGTAAATCCAATATTATTTACCAATGTTTATACCGTAGGTAGTAAAAAAGTGGGTTATATTGTTTTCAATAGTTTTACCAATAACGTATCTGCAGCCTTAAAAACTGTTTTTGCAAATTTTGCGTCACAGGGCGTTACGGAATTAATTGTAGATCTTCGTTACAATGGGGGTGGTTATGTATCAACAGCTACCGAAATTATTAATCTCGCCGCACCTGTTGGTCAAAATGGCAATACCATGTACACAACCTATTACAATAGCTATCTGCAGGGAATTACGACGGCTCAGCGAAAAGCCTCAGTTTTGATGCATCAGCCAATATTAGATGGCAGTGGCAACATTCAAAGCTTTACTACGGGTGTAAATGGAAAATATGCTACTTATGCCGATTTGAATTACTCTGCCAGTGCAGCAGATAATATAGAAAAGTTTGCTAAATCTGGTTCATTGGCCTTGAGCAGGATTTATTTCATCGTTACCGGATCCACAGCCTCAGCCAGTGAATTAACCATTAACAGTTTAAAGCCTGTTATCGATGTGAAATTAATTGGAGAAACCACCTATGGTAAACCTGTTGGCTTTTTCCCAATCAGAATTGATAAACTTGATCTGTATGTGCCAGAGTTTGAAACCAAAAATCAATTGGGTGTCGGTGGATATTATTCTGGTATAAATGTAGATAAAACTGCTTACGAAGATTTAACTAAGGCCTGGGGAGATGAAACTGAAACGCTTTTAGGTTATGGATTGCTTTACGCCAGAACAGGGAGTTTTATAACCACAGCAGCCAAAACAGCAAGTTTATCTGCTACATCTACTACAATGCCTGCTAGAATCTCTTCAACAGAAATTAAAGCGGTTACGGAAAGCCTCGATCAAATTGGAAT
>SEDB01000525.1 GCA_004210715.1 Pedobacter sp. | reverse complement strand
TGATTTTCGTTGTAGGGTATCGATTTATATGATTTTACATAGTCTTTTACGTAAGTAATATATAATGAATTCTTAAATTTACAGGTGTCGCATCTGAAGTTCGTTCTACCATGCGATCCTGGCACATTTATGTATCCCCATCGGTTAACGTAGTTGATATCGCTGTTGATGTGAAGTGCGTATAAATGATTTTGGTCGGTAAACTGCACAATCTGTTTAGCTTTTAATTTTGTGGTGTCAATTACTTCCGCATACCGAGGCTGCAGATACATGTTGTTCCAAAAGAATAGTGAATCCTTATCTGTTTGACTAAATTTGTGATTATAAAAGCGAATTTTTTCTCTAATAATCGTATCAGGCAAGCGAAATCGATTTATCAATCTCGTATCTGTAACAACGATAAAACCAGACCCATTTCCCCTGTTAATATCATTGGCAGCCACAGATCGAAAAAAGTGCTGTAATGATCCTGTATATGCCGTAATGCGCTTTTCCTTCCATTCCCGGCGTTGTTGATCATTGCCTTGTATACTCTCAAACAAAACGTATCCTATGTAAGAGAGGAGTTCGGTTTTTTCATTTCGTTCAAATTCTTCAACCAAGTATTTCAGACGATATCCAAGTGCCTTGTTTTCAATGATCATAAAGTCAGTGGTATAGGCTGTGAGTTTGTTCTCTCGTTTATCAAAATTAAGCTGTATCACTTTTGGGTTAATGATTTTGCACTGTTTACCGAATTTTGAAGTGCCCAAAATTTCCCGCTCAAACATTTCCATATACTCATTACCTAACTTTTTTGCGGTAGTAATTCTCACTTCATCTAAAGGAATGGTTTTTTCTTCTAAAGCAATCGTTGTTAATTTTACATTAGATTGTACGGATATTGGAACTTGATAAGTTTTAAAGCCTATTGTAGAAACGATAATTTCATAATTGCCCGGCTGCAAATTATAAATGACAAAATTACCATACTTATCTGTTTTTGTTCCGTTACTCGTTTTATTTACAAAGACCGTGGCGCTCTCTACTGGGTTATTATTGACCTTGTTTAACACTTTTCCAGTTACTTTAAACTGAGCAATAGCGAGATTTGAAAATAATAGTATGAATAAGATTAAAAATGTACTATTTAAACTCTTGCATATCATATTCTTTAAAATTTAGCATAAACGTTATCCAAAAATCATTTCAAACACCTCCTCAATTTTGCTTACTGCTTTAATTTCCAGGTTATATTTTGAAATATCTATTCCTTTTAAGTTGTACTTAGAGATGTAAATGGTCTCGAAGCCCAGTTTATCTGCTTCGGCAATTCTTTGCTCAATCCGGTTTACAGCTCTAATTTCTCCGGATAAACCTACTTCGGCAGCAAAACAGTTTTTCGATGATATTGGAATGTCCTGCTGTGAGGAGATGATTGCGATTAATACTGCCAAATCAATTGCAGGATCTTCAACTCTAATTCCACCGGCTATATTCAAAAAAACATCCTGGGTACTTAACTTAAAACCACAGCGTTTTTCCAGTACAGCCAGCAGCATATTCATGCGCTTGGTATCAAAGCCCGTTGCCGATCGTTGCGGTGTACCGTATGCTGCGGAACTTACTAATGCTTGCGTTTCAATAAGCATTGGTCTTGCGCCCTCAAG
>SEDB01000524.1 GCA_004210715.1 Pedobacter sp. | reverse complement strand
ACAGCTATGATGTGTGATGAAACGGGCCGCCACTTGGTAATGATGCCGCACATTGAACGTTCATTATTTCAATGGCACTGGGCAAATTATCCTGCAGGCAGAAAAGATGAAGTTTCTCCATGGATGGAAGCTTTTGTGAATGCTAGAAAATGGATTGAAGAGAAATAAGACGAATTAAAGACTCTTCTAAATCTTAAATAAAACGCAAAGGGCTTGGGTAATTACTCAAGCCTTTTGCGTTTCGGCTATCTTCATTTATTTACCCTGGCCGTCATTTCCATGTAGGCGGAAAACTTTGAGTCAACTAAAAATATTAAGAACCAGTCAAACTAAGAGCGACGACCGTTTTTAGTTGGTGCTGATCTAACACCTACTATATGCTATGATCAGGTCTCTGCTTTCTCCATTATTCCCGCACAGGCTGGAAGCTAATATCAATCTTTTTTTGACAACAACAATAAAAACTAATTATTTAGTTATATATTTAACTAAATAATTAGTTAAACATGAAAAAGTTCATCTTCTCTACTTTATCTTTCTTTTTTTTACTTTCATCGGCAATGGCCCAACTTACCGGTCAAATTCCTTCACTTGCTGATACTACATGGAACCTTGAAGGAAACGACATCATCCCCATTACCATCAAACCTGACCGATCTGGATATTTTAAAATACCCGTTTCCTTACTTAAAAGAGGCGTTTATAGCTTCGGAACGCTTGGATCTATATACATTGAACCAAACTATAATCTTTCTATTTCACTCAAAAACGGCCAATATGAATTTAAAGGAAAAGGAGCTGTAGAAAACCAAATATTACAGACAATGAATCATAAATTGAATCGGTTTTTAGGTAATCCAGGTTATGATGTTTGGCATCAATTCCTCCTAACTGAACCGCTGTTATTTATCCCAATGTTGGATGAGTATATCAAAAATATAGACATAGCTGCAAGAGCATCGAAAAATATCTTTTTCAAAGAATTCATCAGACAGGAAGTTGAATTTGATAAACGTTATTGTTTAATGGTTTATTCTCGGTTTTATGGTTTGGATTCTAACCGGATGCAATCATTAAGGAAAATACTGGCTACACCAGTCATAGAACGAAAAGAAAGTTATAGAGCAGATCTGGCAGCGGCTTATCAAGCTCAGTTTTCTAAAAAGTTAACCACTACTGAAAAAGACTCATTGAACAACATTATTTATAATAACTGGGACATGAATAATGAAATCATGTACTTGAATAGTAAATATTATAAAAGTATGATTGGCTATAAAATTGACTATTTAGCTTACGCGGAAGCGCAACGAAAACGCAGAGATTCGATTAAGAACGATGAAATAGTAAAACTATTGATAATGACACCTTTAATCCGCAATAACTATATTAAAGAGGCGCTTAATTTTCGTTATACAAATGCAGCTATAAAAAAATCTAAATTTCCAGCAGACATAACTGATATTTACGAATCTTTTATTCGTGATTCAAAAAATGAGAAACACAGAGATGAGATTCGTAAAACCTTTAGCAACCTATCATCAACCACAGCAAATGCAACCGCACCAGATTTTAACTACACCAATCCATACGGACAGCTGGTTAGTTTAAAAAGTTTACGTGGCAAGTATGTTTATGTTGATGTTTGGGC
>SEDB01000523.1 GCA_004210715.1 Pedobacter sp. | reverse complement strand
TTGTGCCAGTTTCTGATGCATACAAATCGTCATTAAATAAGCGGATGCAAATCCTTTAGTCGTTTATAATAATTTTAGGTATGAAGCAGCTGTTTGATGTTTTAATTGTTGAGGATAACGTCGTTGATCAACAAGTGTTATCTGTCTATTTGGAAGAGTATGATATTACTTATTTAATGGCCGATAGTGGTGAGGAAGCTAAAATGATGCTCGAATCTCTTAGTTTTAAGTTGATTCTTCTTGATATTGGTTTGCCTGGGATTGATGCTTACCAGTTAACAGAAATTATAAGGCAGGAGATGAAAATTGATGTACCGATTGTTGCCGTAACAAATTATGGTATTGATGAAGTTAAGAATAAGTGTTTTGCTGTAGGGATGAATGGATGTTTCAGTAAGCCTATTGGGAGGGTAGAACTTGTTGGGATGTTAACACAATTTCTACCGAAGGAAAAATTAACTTCAGATAATAATCTCAGTTTTGAAATGATAAACCTAAGCTATTTAAAAGAGGTAAGTCTTGGAGATTTAGATTATGAGATAGAAATAGCCGAAAAATTCATAGAAACCATTACTTATGATTTAACGGCATTACAAGCGAATTTTAAAGCGAATGATCGTGAAAAGCTAATCGGAGCAGCACATCGAACACTATCTACAATTTATATTATGGGCTTGAAATCTAAGCTAGAGGAGGCATTATTAGCAATAGAAAATAATGATTTACCTACCAAAGAGTTGGAGTCTAAATTAAACTACGTATGCAACGTCTGTCAGAAAGCAATAATCGAAACCCGTGATTTTATTGATGCGCTAAAAGCATAAAATTTTAGGCGAAAATTTCATTGCTGAGTTCATTTGCCTTTCCATCTCCAATAAAATCTTTAATTTCCCTTATGGTTTCTTCTGGTTCGCTAATATGCGGGTAATGCCCTGTTGCTTTCATAACCACTAAAAAATTATTTCTGGTGTTTTTATGGATATATTCTCCAGCCGATTGAGGTGCCATCATATCATTACTGGTTTGAAGCGTTAAACTAGGGATTTTTAACTTTCTTAAATGAGTTCTATAATCAGCCTTGAACGTAGCCATAGCAAAGGCCAAGGCTATACTTGGCTCAGTTTCTTCGAAACACTCCTGCAAAAAATTAGAAAGCTCTGGCTGTTCAGCTTTGTCCATTACTGCGGGCGAAATGGCTTTTGTCCAGCCCACATAGTCTTCTGCAATTTGAGTGAAAATCGTTTCAATATCTGCCGATTCAAAGCCTCCTATATAATCCCGATCATTAAGGTACTTGGGTGAAGGACCAATGAAAATAAGTTTTTTAAATGCTTCAGGCATTTGCAGTGCTGCAATCATTCCAATCATGCTACTTACAGAGTGACCTACAAAAATGATATCTTTCAAGCCCAGTGCTTCGATAATATCAATCACATCACAGGCGTAACCTTCCAGGGTACTGTATTTGTGGTAATCATATTGTGTAACATCCGAATTTCCAGAACCTACGTAATCAAAAAGGACCACCCGGTAGTCTTCAAGAAAAGCATAAAAAAAGCATCAATTGATTTCATGTATCAATTGATGCTCATCGTAATGGAGTTTGAAATTACTTTTGAACTTTGATTTCAGTTCTTCTATTTACAGCTCTACCTTCCTCGTTTGCGTTAGAGGTGATAGGTTCCTTTTCTCCATGGCCAACAATTGTAAACTTTGAACCGTTTATACCTGCATTTACAAAGTAAGATTTTACAGCATTTGCTCGATCTATGGAAAGTGACATGTTGTGTTCTGGCGTTCCTTCTGCTGAAGAATGGCCATGCAAAACAAATTTAGCATCAGGAGCCTTCTTCATTTCTGCAACTGCTTTATCAAGTATGGCGAATGAAGAGGTTTTTAAAACAAATGAATTGAATTCGAACTGAATGTTATCTAAATTAAAGTTAGGCTTTTCTACAGGCGCAACTTCTTCTTTTGCTGGTGGAGGTGCTATTGGTTTTTTTTCTTCAACAGGCGGCGTTGGTTTTGAAACTGGTGCCGGTTCTGGTTTTGCAACTAGTTTCTTTGATTTGCAAGAGTACATTGTTAACGTAGATGCGCCAATCAAAGCTGTAAGAAAAAGGTTTTTAGTAATGTTCATCTTTTAAAATTGGTTTTTAGGTTAATTTGTGTTTTGTTCAAAACTACAAATAATGATTAAACCTATAACGGATCTTTTTAAAAGAACTTGTGTTTTACAACGATATGATTTTTTGT
>SEDB01000106.1 GCA_004210715.1 Pedobacter sp. | reverse complement strand
TGGTAGATAAATCAGGATTTAATGTAGATATTGAGAATCCTGCTAACGATACGCTAATCATTAGAGGTGCCAATTATAATAAGCCCCTTGTAAACGATAAAGTTAGCTTGTCTGTTTTAGATGGAAATCTTATTGAGATTCTAAATGTTTCAAAAAAGAACGTTAAACCCACAGTTAGGGTTTATAATCATAAAGCAAAAGTGATTACAGCAGTAACTGAAATTAAATAGCATTTAATTTCGATTAAGATGATCAATCAAATTGCAAAGCAATGATTTAATTTGTTGAATTTCTCCTTTTCTTTGCCCCATAATTTATAGCAATACCATGGTTAATTACAGTGAAATTTTCAACGATCAAGGAATGGATTATCAAACCTACCGAGCATTGGTCGATCAACTTTTGTTGGAAGGGAAAGCAACAGGCGATGTAACTTACGATTTGCATTACACGAAGATGAATGTGCAACGGATGAGTCGTGTTGATAAAACCGTAAGCTTAACGGACGAAATCACTTCAACCATAAATCAATTTACAACAAACTATAAATTTTTGGTGATTACGGAAGGTTGGTGTGGCGATGCTGCTCAAATCGTTCCGGTGTTCAATAAAATTGCCACAGCATCTTTGGGTAAAATTGAATTGAAATTTGTGCTTAGAGATAAAAATCTTCCATTAATTGATGCCCATTTAACTAATGGTGGAAGAGCAATTCCCGTATTAATTATTTTGAATGAAGAAGCTGATCAGGTTTTAGCAACATGGGCGCCAAGACCGCAAGTTTTGCAGGAGCTTTTAAAAGAGTGGAGGAAAGAGACTACAGAGATGACAATTTTAGCTGAAAAGCTACATGGTTGGTATGCGAAAGATAAAACACAAAGTACACAAGCAGAGTTGAATGAAGTTTTGAAAAGGCTAGGTAAATAATTTAGTCACCATCCTTCTCGCATCCTTCATAGTAATAGGATTGCTCTATGCCTTTAAAAATTACATCTCTATTCTCAATATCATCTGTAAGGTTAGTAGATAATAATATTCTGAGCTCTAAATCATTAATTGGGCTGCGCTCCATAGCTTGTAAGTAAAGCGTCTTATCAATAAATTGCCAATTTGCCAATTTTTGAAGTCGGGCTTTTAAAATCATATCCAACCAAATTCGCATTGTTCTACCATTACCTTCCATAAACGGATGTGCAATATTCATTTCTACGTATTTGCGGATAATTTCTTCGAAGGTATTTTCTGGCATTTGTTCTACTTTTACCAAAATTTCATTAAGGTAAAGTGCAGTTGCGAACCTAAAACCGCCTTTCGAGCTATTTAGTGTTCGTATTTTATCAGCAAAATCATATAAATTATTAAACAGGTTTTCATGTATTTTTTTAATCCTTCCGTAGTGCCAATTCTACTTTATATATATATCCACTTTCAAATAAGCGGAAAGCATTTTCCAAACTTTTTTTGTCAATGTTTCTCATATTTAATTGAACGATGAGTATTAGTGGTTTTTATAAAATTAGAGTTATAGATAATGGACAATCCTAATCGGCTAAATATTTTAATCAACTGAAACCGTTAATCCTTCTTGCTGTAAAATCTTGCGGTAAACTTCCATCTCGGTAAAAGATCCTTCAAGAACAGGACATTTACCATCATTATGTACTTTCCACGCAATTTTTTCTGCTTGAGATTCGTTATAATCCAGATATTTCATCATGCAATGAATTACATGATCGAAAGTATTAATATCATCATTCCACAAAATAAGGCGGTGTACTGTTTTCAGGGAAGTTAGAATTTCTTCGAGCGTAAAGGTCTCTTCTTTGGTTTCTGTAGACATGATACAAAAATAACTAATTTTATGGAAGATGTAATAGGTTAAACGGAAGATGGTTGTGATTATTAGAGCATGAAATAATATTTTAGTGCTTACATTACATTTTCCGTCTTACCTCACACATGTTCCATCTGTTTTAATACATTTGTTAACCAAATAATATGAGCATGCATCAATCTAAAATAGCAGGAATAGGTTATTACGTTCCCAAAAATGTTTATACTAATACCGATTTAAGTCGTTTTATGGATACCAACGATGAGTGGATTCAGGAGCGAACCGGAATTAAGGAGCGCCGATTTGCCGATCGTAATGAAGAAACCACAACGACGATGGGTATTGAAGCTTCTAAAATTGCTATTGAACGTGCTGGTATCACGGCAAAAGATGTTGATTTTATTGTTTTCGCTACCTTAAGTCCAGATTATTATTTCCCTGGTTGTGGTGTTTTACTACAACGAGAAATGGGCATGGGCGAAATAGGCGCTTTGGATATTCGTAACCAGTGTTCTGGATTTGTTTACGCACTTTCTGTAGCGGATCAATTCGTGAAAACAGGCATGTACAAAAATGTTTTGGTGGTAGGCAGCGAGAAACATTCTTTCGCAATGGATTTTGAAACCCGCAGTCGCAATGTTTCGGTAATTTTTGGCGATGGGGCAGGGGCGGTGGTTTTACAGCCAACAGATGAAAAAGACAAGGGTATTTTAAGTACCCATTTACATAGTGATGGAGCGGACGCAGAAATTTTGGCCATGTATTATCCAGGTTCTCACGCCAATAAATGGATGAAAGATAAACCTGCTTTTCCTGATCAGGAATTGGGTGGTTTGTTCATGACGCCAGAGATTCTAGAGAGTGGAGCTGCATTACCTTATATGGATGGACCATCGGTTTTCAAAAAAGCAGTGGTAAAATTTCCAGAGGTAATTAAAGAGGCTTTGGCTGCCAATAACTTAACAGAAAAAGATATTGATATGTTGGTGCCGCACCAGGCAAATCTGCGTATTAGTCAATATGTTCAAAACCTGTTGGGCTTAAGTGATGATCAGGTTTTTAATAACATCCAAAAATATGGAAATACCACAGCAGCGTCTGTACCTATTGCATTGTGTGAGGCTTGGGAAGCTGGAAAAATAAAGGATGGCGATTTGGTTTGCCTTGCTGCATTTGGTTCGGGTTTTACCTGGGCAAGTGCGCTAATCAGGTGGTAACTTAAGGTAAAAAGGTTGAGGGTATTTAGGTTTAAAGCTAATATCCTCAACTTCATTTCATCTGCAATAGTAAATTTATCACCTATGTAAAGCCTAAATCTTCCTTTTGTAAAATAGCGCAACTAGGCCAAAAAACAGGAAAGAAATACTAATAAAGGAAAAAATTATTGTAGTAGATCTGAAACCCCTACTAATGCCATAATTTTCATCGTAATATATAAATTCCTTTAAACCAACACTGTTTTTATCAATATCGCTGCTTTGATCTACAACTCTAATCGTCTTACTGCTATAGTGGAATTGAAATACGGGATAATATAAAAATGTAAACCTTTTATTGTGAACACGTTCAACAGCAACAATCGTAGCTTCAGTTTTTGTGCCGAATATAATTGGTTTGTATGAATTTATAAGTCCATAGAATAGGAAACCTCCGATTAAAATCAACGAGATTCCGAATATCCTGATTACTGCCATTTCATTTTTTCTTAAAGCGCTTATCGCTTTAAACTTTATTTTTTCGCTATAAAATCTCCTAAATAACTGCATTCTCCAGCTGCCACCTGATAAAATGGTGTCTTGCTGTATTTCAATTTCAATTCTTTAAAATACGGATTGTTATAATTTGCATTGATAAAATTTTGATACTTCACATCATCTTTATCCCAGTAACTGAATGAGTTTAATTTGGCGTTCAGAATAATTTGCTTTTGAGCACATTTTGCCAGCATAAAAGTACACTTTGCCTTAAAATCTGCGTTTGTGCTCAGCGATCTGGCTTTCAAATACCAGTTTTTGGCAGTTTGTGCTTTTTTATAATCTACATCGTAACCATATCTCGCCGGACTAGCGTTGGCATAAGTAGACCAATCATAGCTAATCAAAAACCAGCTATTTCCGTAATAACCCGTTTGATAAACAGCGTTAGCCATTTTGTAATAATAAAGGGCAGCATTTTTCTTATCGCTGGTGGTTAGTTTTTGTAAGCGAAACATCTCAGCTGCAAAAGCTTTCTTTGTTATCGATGCCTTAGCATTTACATATTTTTTAGGGAAATCGTTAATGGTTTGGATAAATGGATTTGCATAAAGTTTTGAATTGGCATCATCAGCATACCAGTTTTCCGGATTGAAATAATTGTAATTTGGCGATACTTTTGCAAACATTTGCACCGCTTTTTCATATTGATGTGTTCTCAAATATGTGGTTCCAAAAAGCTCATAAAAATCATCATTTTTAAGCTGGTTTAAAGCTTTAGACAACATAGCCGTAACATCGCTTCCAGCTGCATTCTTTTTATAATTTAACAAACCTTGCATGCTTTTCGGACTTAAAAATTGTTGCCAGAAAGCAGTTGTTTGATAGCTCATATTTTTAAAAAGCGAGTTGTCTTTTACAATTTTGTATTCCAAATCTCCTTTAACCATTGCCAGGGCGGCCTTGGCGGTATCGCCTAATTTCAAATATGCAGGTGCCAATAGTTGTTGGTAAAAGTTTCTTGTGGTCCTGCTGAAACGTTTATCTTCCTGGTTTGCCCAATCATAATATTTGTCGCCAGGATGTGATTTGTTTTCAGCAAACCTTTTTTCGTCCAGCCATTTCAGGGTTGGTAATAAATCATTTTCGTTAAATGGATTTCCTTTTTTGATATTTTTGGACTTGATCAACAAATCGGTAATTCGGTATTGATCACGCAATTTTTCAGGAAGTTTTTCAGGGTTCAACGTGTTTAAATAGTTGGAAGCTACAGCATCTTTGTTCTCCATCCATGATAAGTAAGCTGCCGTTAAAGTGCCAAGTTCTGGTTGAGAATATTTTTTTTCAGCTGCCAGTTTTACCGCAAAATTTCTGATCTCATTTAATTGTTTCAGATTTACATTTCTAACACTGTCTTTGGATTTTGACCGGTCATTATAGGAGAAGTAATAATCAAACGATATTTTAGCGATATCATTCGCTTCAATTAGCGCCTGCTCCAATTTATTTACTTCCCTAACCAACAAAGTGCCGGTTAACTGGCTTTTTGGATCGTATTGATAAACTTTGTTTAAGCTTTCGATGTTGAAATCTGAATTTCCGAAGCCATTTATTGCCCAAATATTGGCTTTTTCTTCATCTGTTTTAGCGTATTTTAGCGCACCATTTATTGGAGCGCTGTTGTAATAATAGTTTTTGTAAGCTTGAACTCTTCTTTCTGGATTGGAAGCAAACACTTTCGAAAATAGAAATGCAGATTCTTCAGGGTTGCCCAATCTCCTAACTGATCCGGCATAAAGGGCAAGTGCCCAGCCTTTTACAGCGCTATTTGATTTCTCTGTTTTGATAAATTTCTCAAAAACATTTTTGCTATCATCATGCTGTCCGGCATAATGAAACATTCTTTCCGCCTGATAGGCATAACGTAATTTTAAAAAAGCGTCTTTCTCAGATTTTGTTAAAGTCAATGCCTCAGTTGCAAGCAAGCTCATGCCTGCTGTATCCCTTGGTTTTGGATTCCAGAGATCAAAATCTACATTGGCAAAAGGCTCACAACTTTTGGCGAAAATGTAATATTTCAGCGCACCGTTATGCCTGTTCAAGCCTTGTAAAAAAGTGTTTTTTTGCAGGCTATCCGGTAATTCTGATATTTTTCCATCATAAAGCTGAAGTTTAGCTTTCATGGCACTGTCAGCCTCGTACATAATTTGATGCACATCTTGCGGCTTAACATCTAAATATTTTCCCCATTCCCGGCTGTTGATTTCTGATTCGCTTTCCGTATTCTCCTCACTATTTAAGTACGCCATTTGATTAAATGCAAATGAGGTGTATTCATCGCCCTGAATGTTATTGTGAAAATAAGAAATGTAATAATCGTAAGGATCAACTTCGCCACCGCAGGCAATATTTACGGCAATTTCGCCGAAAAATGTAATTAAGAAAATGCTAGAAATTAGCGATAACTTTTCGAAAGTCTTCATCAGTAAAATGTTTTAAAAGGTCGGTGTCGAGATGATAGAAAACGAGATTTCGTTCTTCCGGTTTTAAATATCGGGATAAAAAACTGGATGTTGCAAATAAATCTTCAGTAGAAATTTCTTCCCACCGAATTACATCGCCACGTTTTAATCCTGCAGCAGGATAATCTATTAAAAGATCATACAAAATGGAATTTTCTCTTTGCTTAAATAATTTTTTATCCTGGATTTTTGTTTTGCTTATTCGTCTAGAAATTCCGGCATATTTCTTATTCCTAAATACTACCGCCCACTCAAATATTGGTAATGCAACATCAAGTTTCAAGGGGTAATTTTCCAAATAATCTTTTAAATAAATATCCATTTCTTGTTGATCGAGAATAGAGTTTTGATTTCCATATTTCCGTAGATGATTGTTTCACTTTAGCTTCCACAAAAACCGCGATGTGATCGGCAAGCAACTTTGTTCTGTTTGAATCTATCTCATTAAAAATACGGTTAACCAGAAATACCACAGGAATGATATCGACTTGCGGGGGTAAAGGATCGGAAAATTTTATAGGAGAGACAGGAACGTCTTGCTGAAAATCTGGATTAAAATCTACATCCATAATGCGGACATAAAGCGACTTCGATTTGAATTTATTAAGGTATGCAGTTTCAGCTTTATGGTGATGATAATCTGTTTTCCAGAAATAAAAAGTTGGATGAACAACAGATTTTTGCTTACAGCTGAATAAGGAAAACACGAAAATCACTAAAATACTTATCTTGCGCATATCAATTTTATCAATCAAAAGTAATATAAAATGCGAGCAGTTTTACAAAGAGTTACACAAGCAAGTTGCACCGTTAATGGAAACATTACAGGTCAAATTGAAGCTGGTTTTTTAGTTTTGTTAGGTGTTGAAGATGCCGATACCAATGAAGACTTGGACTGGCTGGCTCAAAAAATTGACCAGAGCAGCAAGGCCAGATGTAGCCATTCCGCTTTATGAAAAAATGATAGAAAAGTTATCTGCATTAACAGGAAAGAAAATTCAAACCGGGATTTTTGGCGCTGATATGAAAATTGCCCTGGTAAATGATGGGCCAACAACCATTTTGATTGATACAAAAAATAAGGAATAGAATATGACCATTAACGAAGCACAGCAAACGGTAGATCAGTGGATCAAAACCACTGGTGTTAGATATTTTAACGAGCTAACCAACACCGCCATTTTAATGGAAGAGGTTGGAGAAGTTGCCCGAATCATAGCTCGAAAATATGGTGAGCAATCTTTCAAAAAAAGTGATGAAGAGGTAAACCTTGCCGATGAAATGGCCGATGTGCTGTTTGTGTTGATTTGCCTGGCCAATCAAACCGGAATAAACTTAACGGAAGCACTCGAAAAAAACCTCGAAAAGAAAACCATCCGCGATGCGGATAGGCATAAAAATAATGACAAATTGAAATAAGTGGCTAGTAATTTAGTCCACAAATTCCATCAGAGTTCTATAAGCTACAAAGCGATTTTTAAACTTTTCATTTAACTTTTCTTGCAATGCAGGTGCATATGAGCTTTGGTATTCATTATAGTTTGCTAAAGTTTCTGCCACATATTGTGCGCAATAGGTAACCCCTTCATTTGGCGAATCCACAACTTTTAATAACCTGTTGGATACGAACATTCCTGTTGCCAATACTTCTGGAATATGAACTTCCTGCATCCATTTTAACCATTCTTCAGCAGCAGCCTCATCTAAAATTAAAGTAACATTGTATAAAAACATGCAGCAAAGATAATAAATGTGGTTAAGTAAAATATAGGTTCGCAAGCGGATTTCTTATATTCGGCAATTACTACTTTTAGCATACAAATGATTGAAATTATAACCTCAAGCAATACTAAAGATCTGGAAGGAATTATTGCACTTCAGAAACTAAATTTAAGAACCGATTTATCTCCGGAAGAAATTAAAGAGCAGGGATTCGTAACGGTTTCGCACTCGCTTGATGATTTGGCAAAGATGCACCAACATGAACCAAATATTATTGCTAAGGATGGGAATCAGGTTATTGCTTACGTATTGGGCATGACGGAGCAATCAAAAAACGATATTCCCAGATTGGTGGAAATGTATGAGAGTTTTGATCATATACTATATAAAGGGAAATCTGTTGCTGAGTATAAATATATTGTTGTAGGTCAAGTTTGTGTGGATAAGAATTTTCGCGGACAAGGTTTATTCGATAGAAGCTATGAAGCTTATAAGCATTATTTTCAAGGAAATTATGAGTTTGCAATAACCGAAATTGCCACCATTAATCTGCGTTCAATGAAAGCTCATCAACGCATTGGTTTCAAAACAATTTATACTTATGCAGATAGCACCAATATAGAATGGAACGTGGTGGTTTGGGATTGGAGATAACTTTTACGGATTAAACTCCATCGCCCCTTAAGTTTCTAAATCTTTTGCGGGCCTCCGCACTAAACATACTGCCTGGATAATCCGTTATCAATTTTTGAAAATAAAGTTTGGCCTGAACAATATCATTTAATTTTTTCTCATACAAATCGCCAAGTGTAAAAAGGGCATCATCAGTCCAAATGCCATCTTTGAAATCTTCAGTAACTTTTTTAAGGATTTCAGCAGCTTTTTGAAAATCATTCGATCGGATAAAAATCTTGGCCTTCGTCATCATTATGGCATCTGCCAAGCCATTTTGAGGATATACAACAGACAC
Source organism: Pedobacter sp. (assembly GCA_004210715.1). Lineage (GTDB taxonomy): Bacteria > Bacteroidota > Bacteroidia > Sphingobacteriales > Sphingobacteriaceae > Pedobacter. The sequence goes on along the minus strand of SEDB01000106.1, from coordinate 8,630 downwards.
GCTATCCAGCTTTTTAATAGCTTGATTTGGGAGATTTCTGAAAATCAGCATTTCTGCATCAGCATACATTTTTAAAGCATTACTATCAGTTGGTGTCTGAATATTGTCGGAAATTAACAAACTCAAATTCAACGCGTCATTGGCAATCAGTTGTGAAGTTGCGGCTTTTAAAACGAGGCACTGGCCATTGCTATATTCAAAATTGCCCTGATAAAAAGAAAGCTTGGCGCTTCTAAACCGGGCTTCATTGCCAATCGGTTGCCCCTCAAATTGTTTGCTTACCTGCTCATACACCAAAAAGGCTTCCCAGGGTTGGTTGGTTAAAATGTAAACATCTCCCAAGTCCAATTTCAACTGACCCATTTCTTGCCCATTCAATCCAGGAATTTGTAAAGCAGCTTCCAAACCTTTTTCTGCTTGGTCTGCCTGATTCAGGTAATAAGCTTGCAAATTAGCCAGCTTTTTAATGGCGAACAAAGTGTTTTTGTTTTTGCCATTTTCATCCAGTAAGACCTGATAATCCTTTGCCAGTGCAGCGAAATCAGCAGTTGAAGATTTTCCAGAAGTTTGGATGTTATACTTTGTGTTTAACAATTCAATTTTAGATGGCAAATAATATTGGCTATCGTTTCCTTTGGTTAAGAGATACTCATAAGCTTTAATTGCCGTTTCGAAAGCACCATTATCAACAAATGTATAAATAGTATTAAATAGCGTTGTGCCATCAGCTTTTGTTCTTTTATCAAAAGCAATGAGTTGGCGCAAAGCCATGTCAAATTCTTGCTGTTGAATATAGTTCCATGTTAAAAGTTGGATGTATATTTCTGCATCAGGTGCTTTTTGAATTTTTTTGAGGATACCAATCTGGAATGTTTGATAATCTGTTTTGTCATCAAAAACCATTGGAAGCACAGCCTGCGCCTGTGGCAAAAGCTGTGGCATTTTTGCTAATGCATCCAAATATTCCTGCATGAGCATAGGTTTATCCTTTTTAAAACGGTAAATGTTCAGCAGTTCGTAGGTAAAAAACTCATCGTTTCCTAGAACTTTTCTTCCCTGCTTAAAGGCTTGTACAGCAAAATCATAATTTTCAAACCGGTAGAAATTATTGGCCAAACTTCTGATTTTAAATTCATCCTTTGGAAGTTTACTAATAATATCAGTAAAGATTTTATTGGCACTTTGAACATCTCCTTTCTCCTGGTAAAGTTTTCCAAGCGCAATCGGGTAAGCATCATTTTCTGTATTTTGCCTCATCAGTTTTTTAACTGCTTTTTCAGCAACATCATAACGTTTAAGCTTAAGCAACGAATTAAAATAGATATCGAAATAACCTTCATTATTAGGGCTTGAAAAAATCTTTTCCAATAGCACTACTGCTTTTTCATACTCGCCATCGCGGTAATATTGAATAATTAATGGCGTATCATCTGCAACAATAGATGGATTTGACCGCAAAATCTGCGCTTCAGCATTAAAAGCCAAAAGAAAAAACACGCATATGATCAATCGATTCATAACCCAAATTATAAGTTTTAAATGTAATTAAAAACGATGAATTCGAAAAACTCAATAAATAACTTAACCTAAATGGATTTAGTGCAGCGTAAAGATGTACCGTATTAATTCTAATAATAATGTTACTCGCATTTTATTTTGTCTCCATTTTATAAATACTAAATTGAGCCGCAGGCTAATTTATTCCCATAAGTAACATTGTTGGTGTAAAGCGTGGTTAACTAACAGGGATATTTATTTTTGTCATCCCGTAAGGAAATTATTTATGTTAAAAAGAATTATTTTATTGGTTTTAGTGGCTTCATTTTGGGGATGCAAAGATTCTCAAAATGGACAAACTATTCCTGTTGATGATTTTTTTAGAACGTTTGATAAAGCTTACTATCACATTTCGCCTGATGGAAAAAGTTTATCCTATTTAAGGTTTCAAGATAAGAAACTCGATCTTTTTGTAGAAAACCTTGCTACAGGCAATAGTGTTCAGCTTACTCATTTAACAGAAAAAACAATCAGCTTCCATTTCTGGACGAGTAACAACGAGTTGATTTATTATACCGAAGATGAATCGAAGGATAGGCGATCTGATATTTTTGTGATTAATAAGGATGGAAGCAAGCAAGTTCAGTTAAGTGCAAATGAAAAAACGCGATTGCGGGTAATTGAAGATCAATTAATTGATGATAAGTACATCATTGTGGCGTCTAATAAACGAGATTCTACCGTTTTTGATGTGTACAGATTGAATGTTAGAAATGGACAGATGGATATTGCCGCCAAAAATCCTGGCAATATTACGGAGTGGATGACCGATCACAAAGGCGTTTTGAAAATCGCAGTAGCCAGCGATGGGGTAAACGAAACGCTCATGTACCGTGAAAATGAAAATCAATCTTTCCAACCCGTTGTAACCAATAATTTTGAAACCACACTTCAACCGGTGGCATTTTCTGAGCAAGAGCCAAACGTGCTTTACGCGATTTCAAATGTGAACAGGGATAAAAACGCATTGGTAACGCTTGATTTGAAGAGCGGAAAAGAAAAGCGTGTTCTTTTTGCAAATGATACTTTAAACGTAGTAGAGGCAAGATACTCCCGGGCACAAAAGAAAATGTTATTTGTAACTTGTGAAACATGGAAAAAGCAGAAATACTACTTGGATGATAGCTCACGGGATATTTATAGTAAAATTGATCAGCTTTTGCCAGGTTCTGAATGGAAGATTATGGACAAGGATAAACTGGAGAATGTTTTTGTGATTAGAACATTTACCGATAAAAATCCAGGTTCTTATTATTTATATACTGCAAGTGAAAATAAACTAAGAAAACTCGCTGATATCAACTCTTCAATAAAAGAAGAAATGATGAGTGACATGAGGCCGATTAGTTTTAGAAGCAGCGACAGTTTAACAATAAATGGATATTTAACGCTACCTAAAAATAAAAAAGCCACAAACTTACCTGTTGTAGTAATACCACATAACGGACCTGGTGGTAGAAACAGTTGGGGCTATAATGCCGAAGTACAATTTTTAGCGAGCCGTGGATATGCCATTTTGCAGGTAAACTATCGGGGTTCAACAGGTTACGGAAAATCTTTTTATGCTGCTGGCTTTAAACAATGGAGCGATAAAATCCAGGAAGATGTGAACGACGGCGTTCGCTGGCTTGTAGAACAAAAAATTGCCAACCCCAAAAAGATAGCGATATACGGTAATGGTTTTGGAGGTTATATTGCCCTGAATTGTTTGTATAAAAATTCTGATCTTTATAGCTGTGGCGGATCAAACTCAGGTGTAATTAATTTATTCAGTTACCTGAAAACCATTCCACCTTTTTTAAAATCCAACTTACAAATGTATTATGAAATAGTGGGCAATCCGATAACAGATACTGATTATATGCGTTTTGCATCGCCTGTTTTTCATGCAGACCGATTTAAAACGCCTCTTTTTATTGCTCAGAATCCTAAGGATCCGAGGGTTAATGTTGCTGAAGGGGTTCAATTTATTAAAGAGTTGAAAAAGCGGAATGTGCCTGTTACTTATGTAGAAAAGGAGGAAGGACCAAATCCGGTTTTACGTCAGCAAGGCAGAACCGCTTTATATAAAGCATTGGAAGATTTTTTAAAAACAAACCTGAGCAAAAAATAGGTTATGGCCCTGGATAAGAAAAGTGGTTACCGGAAAAATTTCTCGTTAGGCGTTACCTTTATCATACTCATCTCCATCCTCTTTATTCTCTCTCTATTTTTGGCCTTCAATTACAGTAAAAAATCAATTGAAAATGAATTTGTATCAGAAAAAGTAAATGTTTTAGAGCAAAGTATAAAAGCCTACAACGATTTTTTTCAGAATAAAATGCCTGAAATTTCCTATTACAATGGCTTTTTAGATTCTGCTACGGCTGCAAAATTTGTGGATACGGTTTCCATCAAATATCCATTTGTATCGAAGGTTACATTTTATGATACCGAGGTGAAAAATATCCCTGTAAAAGATGGAATGAATGTGGGTAACCTTTCCATAGGACCTAAATCAATTTTTCAATTTGGTAAAACGGTCGCTTCGGATTCAGTGAAATTGTTTTCAGAATTTGATACCCGATCATTTAAAGTTGGTGATGATTTTAATGCAATGGCTTACAAATTGGTCACTTTTGTCGATCAATTGGATACCGCTTCCGTTCCGACACAGGAAGAACTTTTTACCAACTTTTCTGTGGTTAAATCAAATAAAATCACTTATCTGAATATTCCCCGGCGGGAAGATTTAAAGATTTATAAGGATATGATGCGACGTAAGCTCGATCCTTTACCCGTTTATCAACAAGATATGTTGGTTTTTCAGCTCGATCCAAATAAAATTAAAGTGATCAATACCAGACCGCTATTATATCAAAAAATAGAGGTTGAGCCATTAACTTATGATCCGATTGATACTTCGGATGAAAACATGACCACCGAAATTGCACTACCTGGTGCATTTTCTGATTTTAAGCTCTATTTTACTTCCTCAAAATCATACATTAAAAGGGAAATATTCATCTATTTCATGCCAATTGCACTGGTGCTTTTATTGGTTTATGGTGTTTTGTTGTTGGTGGCGTTCCTCATTTATCGTAACCTAAACATCAATAGTAAAATGTTTAAGCTACAATATGATTTTGTGAATAACCTTACCCATGAATTTAAAACACCGGTTAGCGTAATTAAAATTGCAGGTAATAATATTAAAAGTGCAACATCGCTTAGTCAAAAAGAGCAGCAGCTTTACGGTAAAATATTAGATGAAGAGGCTGATAAATTAAATGGTTTAATGAATAAACTGTTGGCTTTTACGCAAATTGAAAATAAGGCTATTAAGCTTAATCAGGAACAAGTAAACATTGAGGATTTTATAGAAAGCACCATTGAATCGCATACTTTAAAGCATCCTGATTTCAAAATCACGTATGAGGTGGTCGGTTTTAAAAGTTTCATTACCGATCCGGTTTTGTTGGGTAGTTTGTTTGATAATTTGGCAGAAAACGCCTACAAATATTCAAAGCCAGCGAATAAAAAATTGCACATCAGTGCCAAGTTAATTAAAGGTGTTTTGGTGTTTCGGTTTGCTGATAAAGGTATTGGAATTCCATCTTCAGAGTTAAATAATATCTTTAAAAAGTTTTTTAGGATACAGAATGAATACAACCAGATGGGAAGTGTTGGCTTGGGTTTGGCTTTCTGCAAAGAACTGGTTAACTTTATGCAGGGAGAAATCTCTGTAAAAAGCAAGGTAGGTAATGGAACAGAGTTTAAAATTGTGCTGCCTTACAATCATTGAAATTAATAATTTAAATGTTGTGAAGTTTAGATGTTAGAATTACTATCACCAGAAATATTCTAACCTTTGAACTACTCAACTTATAAAAACACACAAATGTCTAAAGAAGTAAAAATATTAATTGTTGAGGATGATGAAAATCTTCGCTTTTTAGTAGCGCACCGATTAAAAACTGAAGGCTATAATGTATTAGAAGCAAACGATGGAGAATCGGGCGAACGTATGATCATTTCGGATCAACCAGACATTGTTTTGTTGGATTGGATGATGCCAGGAAAACAAGGTGCTGAGGTTTGCGAAAATGTTCGTAAGCAAGGTTTTGAAAATTTAATTATCATGATGACGGCAAAAGCGCAGGATGTAGATAAGATTGATGCTTATAATTTCGGCGCATCTGATTACATCACTAAACCATTTAATATGGATGTTTTGGTGGCGATGTTAGAAAGCAAAGTAAAGTTCATTGTGAATAAAGATACTGCCGAAATTCACCGTTTCGGTAATATGGAGCACCACCCAAATATTCATACTTTATTCAGAGATGGAAAGAAAATTGAATTAACGATTTTAGAGAATCGTATCCTTTTAGTGAAAACCGTAATTTCTGGTAAAATTCCAACTCTGCCAGGATAACCTAAGAAACCGTAGCCCACATTAACGTAAAGTTGTTGTTTCTGCTCTTGATATAGGCCTGCCCATTCTTTATAAATATATTGAACCGGGCTCCATTGATATTCCTTCAAACGAACGCCGAATTGCATCCCATGGGTGTGCCCACTAAACATGGCATCAATTTGCGGAGTAATAATCGCCATAATCATGGTTTCCGAGTGACGAATAAACCCCAAGCGGCGCTTTCACTTTCGCGAAAATATCCTGATAATCTTTAACCTCGTTGGTTAAGTTGTTGACCAAATCACCAGTAAAGAAAACGAAATCGGGTTTCTCTGCAAGCAACATTTCTACACCACCTTTAACAGCCGTTTTGTTATAAAAACTGCCAGAGTGGATGTCAGAAATTTGAGCCATTGTTATTCCGTCAAAAGCTTTTGGAAGATTTGGGAGAATTAAATTTACCTTCCTGATCTGGTAATCGTAAGCGCCAGAAATGATGCCCCAGCTCAAAGAAGTTAATGGAACTGCCGCCGCCACTAAACCTGCCTTAACTAAAAATTCCGAACGGGAGATGGGGTCCGCCTCACTAACTGGCTGATCTTTTGTTACATCTTTTTTTCTGGAGATTTTGAGCAGTAATCTGCGTAAATCATCTATTACCAGGAAGGGCAGCATTGCCATTTTGCAGGCAACCGTTAAAAAGAAAGCCACAAGTATAATGGCCCGAAGCGTTAGAAATAGATTAAGGAATATGCCTGCAAAAACGCCAACGATCAATAGGATGCTGAAAGTCCAATATAAAATCCCAAAGATTTTTTTTGTTCTAGGCTTCCACTTTTTGAATACCGCCATCAAGGCATTGAAGCAATAAATATCAAAAGCAGTAATGAGTATGCAGGCAGCAATAATGAAAGGTAATCTTCCCATTTAGAGGTTTATTTTAAAATAAAAAAGCTTTAATATTTCTCTCCTTTTGGAAAGAAATATCAAAGCTAGTAAAATGTATAATTTAATTGCTATCTGAAATCGTCTTCATCTTCTTCCTCATCAAACTCGGCGTTAAATAAACTGCCAAACATATCAGAGAATCCGAAGCCACCATTTAAATAATTTTTGCTCAACTGAGAATATTCCGCTAAGCCATGCAATACAAATTCCATCAATAACAAAGTTTGATTCTCACTTAATTTAGGGTGGAATTTCTTAACCAAATCATATAAACTAGGCACCAACATCAACGCTTTTTTATATTGAGCATTGGTCAACGTGTCGGTAACATCTAAGTTATTTCCTTCTGTAAACCACTCAGTAATTTCAGTATATGGATTGGCTGTTTTCGATTTTTTAGCTTTTTCTGGATCAGGAAAATATCGGGCAAATAATGTCTTTACCGCTTTGCCAATTAGAGTTGTCGCTACATGTGCAGGACCTTCCAGTTCGCCTTCGTAAACCAGTTCAATTTTACCTGTAATGGCAGGGATAATTCCAGCTAGATCAGATAAACGAACAAAGGTGTTCTTCTCTCCTGAAATTAACATTCTACGCTCAGCGGTGCTGATTAAATTTTCGTACGCCGAAATGGTTAACCTTGCGGAAACACCAGATTTCTGATCGATATATTCACTTTTACGGGCCTCAAAAGCAATTTGCTCAACTAAATCTTTCACTAAGCCATCAGCCTCAATGTTAGCTTTTTGTTCGGCGGTAAGTTTAGCCTCCTGGAAAGTAATTTTACGAGAGATTTCGATGCTTTTTGGATAGTGCGTTAAAATCTGACTCTCAATTCTATCTTTTAAAGGCGTAACTATGCTTCCACGATTGGTATAATCTTCAGGATTTGCAGTAAATACAAACTGGATATCCAAAGGCAAACGTAACTTAAAGCCGCGAATTTGAATATCTTTTTCCTGAAGCATATTAAACAAGGCTACCTGAATACGGGCCTGTAAATCTGGCAATTCATTAATAACGAAAATGCTTCGGTGCGCCCTTGGGATTAATCCGAAATGAATTACACGCTCATCATTATAAGTTAATTTCAAAGTGGCGGCTTTAATCGGGTCAACATCGCCAATTAAGTCTGCAACGGTAACATCTGGGGTAGCCAACTTTTCTGTGTAACGTTCGCTGCGGTGTAACCAGGCAATTTCAGTTTCATCTCCTTTGATTTCAATTTCGTGTTTGGCGAACCAGGAAATAGGATTCAATGGATCATCGAAAATTTCACTTCCGGCAACGTAAGGCACATATTCATCCAATAAATTAACCATTAGGCGAGCTATACGGGTTTTCGCCTGACCACGTAAACCTAAAAGCAAAATGTTATGACGGGAAAGAATGGCTGTCTGTAATTCTGGAATTACGGTTTCATCATATCCAATAATTCCCTCAAACTCTGTTTTTTTATCGCGTAAAACCTTAATGAGGTTTTCTCTAAGTTCTTCCTTAACCGATCTTGATTTATAATTTGTTGCCTTTAATTGGCCTAAAGTTGTGTTTTGCATATATCTGTGTTATGAGTTACAGGTTATAAGTTGCAAGTCTGGATATTTAAGCCTAAAACTTTTAACTTTCAGCCTTTAACTTATTTACTTTTCAGTTTTTTCATAAACTCAGCAATCGCTGGTTGCAGTTCTTTGAAAAGTTCATTGTCTCTATTTTTTAGAATCACCTC
>SEDB01000522.1 GCA_004210715.1 Pedobacter sp. | reverse complement strand
AAAGGTTCAGTGCAATTGGGTCGATATGAAACCAGTCGCGAGTTATTAAAAATGGGTATCATTAGTGGCTATGATGTTACTTTTGAGGCCGCTGTTACCAAATTAATGTACGTTTTAGGCCTTAACCTACCGTTAGAGCAAAGCCGTAAGTTGATGGATGAATCACTTCGTGGAGAATTGACAAAAGATTAATTTTTTGGAAAGCAATTGTTTTCGCATTTTTTAATATTCGTCCTGCTATCCGTTCAATCTTTTTTTGAATGGCAGTATTAACCTGATTGATTTTACAACAAAAAAGGATTTCACTGCTATCAGGTTTAATCACACAAAAACTGCTTTCTACGCCTTGCTAACAACCGTTCGGCAATAAACCAGACAGTAACGTAAATCCTTTTAATCAGTACTAACTTCTAAGTATTTCGGTTTAAAAGGCCATGGAACAAAGTACGCTAATAACTTGCTGCAGCTATTTATTAAAAGATTTTAGTGAATGGCGGGACTGCTGGAGCCATATTGTTGAAGCGATAGTTTTCAGAAATAAAAACGATTGTTATCGTGTATTAATAAGTAAAACTTCTGCAATTATGACTACAATCATTTCGGTTTTTATTAATTAGCCCTATTTTTGCTAACAATGAGGATAAGTTAAGTCTCAAATCTTGATACTTTTTACTCAATATTTTGAAAATGAAAATAGAACAAATATACACTGGTTGTTTAGCTGAGGCCGCCTATTATATCGAAAATAATGGAGAGGCTGCAATTATAGATCCGCTTCGAGAAGTTGGAACTTATTTAAAGAAAGCCGAAAAAGCTGGCGCAACAATCAAATATATTTTCGAAACACATTTTCATGCTGATTTTGTTTCCGGTCATGTAGATCTGGCGGAAAAATCGGGTGCGAAAATAATCTATGGTCCAACCGCTAAAACTGAATTTGAAGCGCACATTGCAAAAGATGGGGAGCAATTTAAAATTGGCAATCTAACCATCACGGCGCTCCATACACCTGGTCATACCCTGGAATCAACAACTTATTTGCTAACCGATGAGAGTGGAAAAGATCATTGTATTTTCAGTGGCGATACCCTTTTTATAGGAGATGTTGGTCGCCCGGATTTAGCTCAAAAAGGAAATTTAACCATGGAAGATTTAGCAGGAATGCTTTACGATTCGTTGAATGATAAAATAAAACCTTTGGCAGATGATGTAATTGTTTACCCGGCTCATGGTGCGGGGTCTGCTTGTGGAAAGAGTATGAGTAAAGAAACTTTTGATACTTTAGGACACCAAAAGCAAGTAAATTATGCGCTAAAAGCCAAAACTAAAGAACAATTTATTGCTGAAGTAACGGATGGCATCATGCCTCCACCACAATATTTTGCTAAAAATGCAGCCATGAATAAAGGTGGGGTGGAAAGTATTGAGGAGGTTTATGAGAAAGGGCTGAATGCTCTAACACCACAAGCTTTTGAGGCTACCGCAAATCAAACTGGAGCGATTATGCTCGATACCCGTGATCCGCAGGTTTTTGCTAAAGGATTTATTCCAAACTCCATCAATATTGGTTTAAATGGTCAATTTGCACCTTGGGTTGGGGCTTTGATTACGGATTTAAAACAACCTATTTTGTTAATTACTGATCAGGGCAAAGAACA
>SEDB01000521.1 GCA_004210715.1 Pedobacter sp. | reverse complement strand
TAGTAAATATGAAAAATATTAACCTACCTATTTGGACGATTGCACTTCCGCTTTTAAGTGCGGTGGCGTTCTTTTTCACAGGTGTTGATTCAAATGTGATCGTAAAGGTTGTGCTCGCAGCTCTTCTGATCGGTAGCGTTTTGGCTTCAGTGCACCATGCTGAGGTGATTGCACATAAAGTTGGAGAACCTTTTGGAACCATTATTCTTGCACTAGCCATCACAACAATTGAGGTTGGTTTAATTGTTTCACTCATGCTGGCAGGTGGGGAGAATACCCGGGAATTAGCTAGAGATACCGTTTTTGCTGCTGTGATGATTATTTTAACTGCGATTATAGGAATCTGTTTATTAAGAGGAGGAATTAAGTTTAAAGAACAATTGTACAAGCTTCAGGGAGTAAATGCGGCATTAATTACACTAGCATCCATACTGGTGCTCACGCTGATTCTTCCAAATTACACACTCAGTGCCAAAGTGGGTGAATATACTGTCAGTCAACTCATATTTGTTTCACTGATTTCTCTTGTTTTGTATGGTGGTTTCATTTTTATGCAAACAATTCGTCACAGAGATTATTTCTTGCCAAAAAATACAAGTTCTGAGGATGAGCACTTGGATGCTCCAAATAAGATCACTGCGATCGGTAGCTTATTGCTTTTACTGGTTAGTTTGTTTTCTGTGGTTGTTTTGGCCAAAGTGCTCTCAAAGGATATTGAGGTAATGGTTATTGATTTGGGTGCGCCTCAATCGGTTGTCGGTGTAATTATCGCTGCAATTGTGCTATTGCCAGAAGGGATGGCGGCTTATCGGGCAGCGAAGTCAGATCGGTTACAAACCAGTTTAAACTTGGCTTTAGGTTCGGCACTGGCCAGCATTGGTCTTACAATTCCAGCCGTAGCTGCTGTTTCTATTATGCTGCAAATGCCTATCACATTAGGGATTGATATGAGTTCTACTGTTTTATTATTGCTTTCTATGATTACAATTATGTTTTCTTTAGCTACAGGTAAAACTAATGTTCAGCAGGGAATCGTTTTGCTGGTTATATTCGCTTCCTATCTTTTCTACACGGTTGTTCCCTGATAATCAAGACAAAGTCCGTCTGACTGGAAATTTATATTTCAAGTTTTTAGGATAGACAGCCTTGAGTATCTTTATTTCCTGAAACAATCCAAAAACATACTATCCAGCTTAACACTGCAGTAGAAATCCCCAATTCAGGATCATCTAGTGTAAAAGATGAGAAAATGGCAACGATAGACAGTGCTGTTGCAAACAAAAATGGAATAAATTTTTTCACGTGAGATGATTTGTTGGAACCCACTCAAAAATTACTCCATTTTTAATGAGTAAAGCGATAGCGGAAGTATTATTTCTTTGAGTTGACAATTTTACCCAAAAAGTCAGATATTTAGTTTTGATTTTGGATATCATCGGACTTAAAATCTGATTATTTTAGAATCTAAGAAAGATGTATTGAAAGTAGGTCTTGCTTAATATCAATAAGAAGCAATACAAAACTAATCATTCTAAACACTACTACTGGTTGACCAAAACTTGGTGATCACTGATGATTTTACGGATTCCAAAAAATGAAACAAGACCAATTGTTACGCCTACTATAATTGCTGCTTTAAATGCCATAGCTAATTAACG
>SEDB01000520.1 GCA_004210715.1 Pedobacter sp. | reverse complement strand
GCAGATCATTCAAAATTCTATCATTCAAAATTTAATAATATGACTGAGACATTAGATATAAAAATCACTAAAGCTGATCAAACACGTTTGACAGTTACTGATTTTTCTCAATTACCGTTTGGTAAGGTTTTTACCGATCACATGTTTACTGCTGATTATGAAAACGGCGAATGGAAAAATTTACAAATTATTCCTTACGGACCAATTCCGATGAGCCCTGCAATTTCTGCACTTCATTATGGACAGGCAATTTTTGAGGGTTTAAAAGCGTATCGCCAACCTGATGGAAAAATTAGTGTGTTCCGGGCTGATAAAAACTTTGAGCGTTTCAATAAATCTGCAACTAGAATGTCGATGCCAACTATTCCTGAAGAAATATTTATGCAGGGTTTAGCATCGCTGATTAATGTTGATGAAAAGTGGGTGCCAAATCAGGAAGATTATGCCCTGTATGTTCGTCCGGTCATGTTTGCTACTGATCCTTATTTGGGCGTTAAAGCTTCAGATACCTACAAGTTTGCTTTATTAACTACGCCAACAGGTCCTTATTATAGCTCAGCACTTAAAGTTAAAATCGAAACTGAATTTACCCGTGCTGATGAAGGTGGGGTGGGTTTTGCTAAAACTGCAGGTAATTACGCCCGTTCTTTATATCCTTTCGAGCAGGCAAAAAAAGAAGGCTTTGATCAGTTAATTTGGACAGATGCTGTAACCCATGAATATATCGAAGAAGCTGGCACGGCAAATTTAATTTTTGTGATTAACGGTAAGCTGATCACGCCATCTGTACGCAGTACTGTTTTGGATGGTGTAACGCGTGATACTATTATCAAATTGGCTAAAGAAGCGGGTATCGAAGTTGAAGAACGTCGTGTATCTGTAAAAGAAGTTATAGAAGGAATCGAGAATGGAAGTTTAACAGAAGCTTTTGCCGCAGGTACTGCAGCAACTGTAACGCATGTTGGCGAAATTGGTTATAAGGGCCAAACCTATAAATTAACTGATCCAGAGACAAGAAACATTTCAAATGGAATTGCTAAAAAACTGAATGATATTCGTTACGGTTTGGCACCAGATGAATTTGGTTGGAACTGGGTGTTGTAAAATTTAGTTAAGCATAAAAAAGCCTCGAAAATTTTTAAATTTTCGAGGCTTTTTTTGTTAAGCTTACTTTTTATTCTTACTTATCCAAGATTACAACGCCTTTAGCTTCAAAAGCCAATTCCTTTTTAGGGTCCGTAATTTTAGCCACTTCTTCAGGAGATTTTTTAGCATCTTCAGCATAATGGCGTAAAGTTTCTACCGAGATGGTTTGTTTTTTAGCAATACCATCTAAAACCACATTTTTACCCACAATATCCATTGGCATAAAGAATGCATAATCTTTAAAGGTTACACGCATCGGGTCTCCATTTGGCATCTGCAAAGTCATCCAACATCCTTTTTTCTTACAAACATCTACAACCTTACCCTCAATTTTCATGTCAACGGTTTTTTTATCTCCCATTGCTGCTTCCATTTTAGCTGCCGGTTTCACATCACCAGGTTTAACCTCTTCTCCAAATTTCTGACCAGTATATGCTGTTTGTGCAAAGCCAACAGCTGCGAATAAGCAAAAGCTAAGACTTAAAATGATCTTTTTCATTTTTTATTTTATT
>SEDB01000519.1 GCA_004210715.1 Pedobacter sp. | reverse complement strand
CAACTATTCTTTTCGGTTAAACAAACTCAAAAAAACTAAAAGAAGAATTCCCGTACTTGCGTGTTTCGGTATACCCAGGTTGGCTATTTAATTTCATATTGCTTTGATGTTCCACAACCAACAGCCCGTCAGGTTTAAGGAGTTGTTGGTCCTTCACCATCACGGGTATCTGTGGAATATTTGGCATATTATAAGGTGGATCGGCAAAAATAATATCATAAGAACCCGTCATCTGTTTTAGCAATTTAAAAACATCACCCTTACGAACGTCTACCTGATTAAACTCGTGCTTTTTTGCAGTGGTTTTAACCCAGTTTACACAACCATAATCCATATCAATAGCTAAAATACTTTCAGCTTCTCTAGATGCAAATTCGAAAGTCAGGTTACCGGTTCCACAAAATAAATCCAGAATGGTACAGGTTTCAAAATCAAATCTATTGTTTAGGATATTGAAAAGTGCCTCTTTGGCCATATCTGTTGTTGGGCGAACAGGCAAATTTGCAGGAGGTTGCAAACGGATGCCTTTTAATCTACCTCCAATTATTCGCATAAATCTAAAGCAAGTAGCCCGCTGAAATAGTGTTTAGGCATATCTGCCAATAATTCACTGTTTTGTTTTCCAGCAGGAAGAAAGAAATAAAGGTTATTGAAATATTTTAAAAGCGTATTGTAGTTATCATCGTCTTCGTTAATGATTCCTTGTAAATAAACGGGAACAGATTCTGTTAATCCCAATTGCTCAATAATCAGCAGCAAAAAATAATTGAATTCTTCAGCATTTTCTGCTTCGTAATGATTTTGAAAGTTAATTTTCTTATCCTTTACGAATAAGACATTAAATGATGATGCTGTAAAATCAATCAATAAAGCATCGCCAGATAAGTGGCTAAATAAAGCTAACAATGGAGATGATTGGGGATAAACAATCGTACTTTCAGGAAGTTTCTCTTCTACTTTTTCGCTTAGTGAAAATAGCGTGTTAAAGCCAAGTTCATCGTGATGTTTGGTATAAACTTTACCATCAGAACCCAAAAAATTTGAATAAACCGAAAGATTGTCTGCATCAAACCATTCATCTGGAATGAAAATAAAATTCGAAGTGTGTATTGCTGCTTTTATGGTCTGGTATTTTTGAGATAAATATGGGTCAGTTTCAAATACAGATTTTAAGTCCTGCTCCATATTTTCACAGCCTTGTTTGTCGAATATCACATTAATCTGATCAGAATCTTTATCTATTACTGCATAAGAAAAGCTGTCATTCGTTATTTTTAACAATAAATGGCAGTTAACTGTTGCTCCACTAAATCTTTTTACCAAAATCAAACCTTTTGCTTATCTGAAATTTGAAATATTCAGCTTAAATTCGAAACATGAGTTACAAGCCTACTTATAAAGCTGCAAACACGGTTGCGGGTAAAATTGAACAACATTTTATTAAACTTCATGAAAATGCAGCAGCTCAAGGCGAGTTAGATTTGGCAACACAGCCAAATAAAAAAACCATAGAAGCATTGATTGATGTTGCCTTTTGGAGTAGTTTGCGCAAAGAGGAGGGACATTCCCCTCGTATATCAGTAGCATTTTTGCCGCCATCGCAAACTTCCAAGCCGCTGAAATTTGCTAAGCCTTTGCCACTAAATGCCAATACTTTGACCAAAATTGCTCCAGGAATTGAACGTTCGGGTATTCATTTGGGCGTTTGGGAAGAAGATGGAGAGCTTTATATTTGGGGAACAACTTTAAACATCCCGAATTTCTGTTTTGTGGTTGATGTTTCTGAGCCTGGGCTGATCGTAATTAAACACCGCCGGATTTATGGTATAGGGAAATATACTAATGTAGCCGTTTTAAAGGGCGAGCAAATTAGAATTGTTGATGATACTTCATGTTCGAACCGAGATTGCCCACCGATTTTAAAAGCGCTGCTTGATTTAACGGTATTGGCCAGTTGGAATGATCCAATCAATATTTTAATCCAGTTTTCGGTTTCGATGCGTAGTCATGGACGGGGTGGGGCATTGCTTATTGTACCAAAAAGCGATAATAAATGGGAAGAATCTATAATCCATCCAATTCAGTATTTAGTAGAACCTCCGTTTTGTGGATTGTCTAATCTGGCCAAGCAGAGTGGTAATCAAACTGAAATTTTTTCTCAAGGTGCGCTGCGTCGTGAGGTGGAGCATTTAGCTGGTTTAACTGCTGTTGATGGTGCAACTATTATTAATGAAGAATTTGATCTAATCGCTTTTGGTGCAAAAATTGGCCGGGCAAAAGGCAAACCGACAGTTGAGCAAATTGCATTTTCAGAACCTATTGTTGGTGGGGAAGATAAGATTTTATATCCTGGTCAATTAGGTGGTACAAGGCATTTTTCTGTTGCTCAGTTTGTTAACGAGCGGAAAGACGGACTGGCGCAACCGATGATTACTGCAAGCGCTTTTCAAAACAATTTATCAATAAAAACCATTCAACAATACATGTACCTGAATAAAAGTCAACTCATTGCCGAAGCTTACGAACACATGCCTACTAAGGAGCAATTGCTTTTTTGCGAGCGGATGTCGAAGTTTTTGCAGGAGGATGATGAATATCGCTGTTTTGTGTTGAAAGGTTATGCGGGAACGGGTAAAACAACATCGGTAGCCGCTTTGGTAAAGGTACTTACAAAATTTAATTTGCGCAGTGAATTATTGGCGCCAACTGGGCGGGCTGCGAAAGTGATGAGCCAATACTCTTACCGAAAAGCATTGACCATCCACAAAAGAATTTACCGGAAGCGGTCGGCAGCATCGCCAGAAATGCAGTTTCAAATTGCACCAAACTTATCAGAAAATACACTTTTTATTATTGATGAGGCATCGATGATTGCTGATGAATTTAATGAAACCGGTTCTTCGATTTTAAGAGATTTGCTGGAATTTGTGTACAATACGAAGAATTGTTTCTTGCTTTTTGTTGGCGATACCGCACAGTTACCACCGGTTGGAAGTTTGGATAGCCCTGCTTTGAACGAGCAATATTTAAAAGATAAATTTGCATTGTCGATAACTTCTGTGGAGTTGAAAGAGGTGGTTCGGCAGGAAAAGAAATCAGGGATTTTAGCCAATGCAACAATGTTGAGGAATCAAATATCCAGAAATCCTGAGAAGCCACTGCCTAAGTTTTTGACTAAAAACTACAAAGATATTTACAATATGGCCGGCGCTCGATTGGTTGAGGGTTTGGAATATGCTTATCGAAAATTTGGCATAGAAAATACGCTGGTCGTTTGCCGTTCCAATAAATCGGCCAACGTTTATAACCAACAAATCAGGGCGAGATTGCTTTACCGAGAAGAAGAACTAACGGGCGGCGACCAGATTATGGTGGTTCGGAATAATTACTTCTGGCTGCCAGAAAACGAGGAAACTGCCTTTATTGCCAATGGCGATATGGCAAAAGTGATTCGAGTGAGGGGAGAGGAAGAACGTTATGGCTTCCGTTTTGCCGATGCCACTTTGGAGTTTCTGGATTTCCCTGCTGCGGGACAAATTAGTTGTAAAGTGATGTTGGATACCTTGAATCTGGAATCGGCAAACCTGCCTTACGAGCAAAATAAAAAGCTTTTTGATGGCCTGAACGAAGATTATGAACACATCGCCAATAAAAGAGAAAGGATGCTAGCCATAAAAGCAGATCCGTTTTACAATGCGTTACAAATTAAATTTGCTTATGCGGTTACCTGTCATAAGGCACAAGGCGGCCAATGGGATGCAGTTTTTGCAGACCAAGGTTATTTAACCGAAGAAATGATTGATTTGGATATTGATTTGGATTTTCTGCGTTGGTTGTATACGGCTGTAACCCGGGCAAAAAAAGAACTGTATTTGGTAAATTTTGCACCACAGCTGTTCGCTAAAACAGCGCAAGAAGATTATTTTTAGAGGATGATTACACAGATTGAGGGATTACACCGATTAAGGTTTCAGATTTTAAATTATAACCTATATAAAGCATTTCAGCTCAAATGTTCTTATATGTCTTATATGATTCAAAAAAACGATAACCTCTGCGGTCAAGTACGCTTTAATTCTTACCTTGAATCACTAACCAAAATTTGTATTATGAAATTTGCCTTTAGTCTTAAAAACAAGTTGAAAATCGCTTTTTTGCTCTTCTGCATTATGTGCTGCACTTTGCTTATTCGTTTTCTGGAAGATAAAAGCGTGAGTAAAATCAATGAATCATTTATTTCGATGTATAATGATAGGTTAGTTCCGGCAACTGATTTGTATTTTATTGCTGAAAATTTATACCACAAAAATGCCATTCTTCAGGATGCTTTGGCAGATGAGATTATCCATCCATCCAACAGCATTTCAAAAATTGCTAAACACAATCGTAAAATTGATTCGGTTATAAATAAATACGAACTAACGCTGCTCGTAGAACAGGAGCAAACTTTTCTTAACGATTTGAAAAGTGCTTTAAGTAGTCAACAGAAGTTAGAAGCCCAAGTGCTTAATTTGGCTAGCGAGCAGGGAAAGGAAATTTATGAATCGGTAGGAAGAAACGCTTCTACGCAAACCTTAACAAAACTTTCTGCACTAATCAAAATTCAATCTAAAGTAGGCGACGAGTTAATTAAAGATTCCAAAATTTTTGTATCAGGAACGAAAATCTATTCTACTTTTCAGGGCATTTTGGCTGTTATCATCGGAATCATGATTGTATCAATTATTTCGGCTTCTAACAT
>SEDB01000518.1 GCA_004210715.1 Pedobacter sp. | reverse complement strand
GAAAATTGTACAGGTGTTTGTTCTTCTACTTTAAGCATCTAATTCTCCTGCAATAATATTCATACTACTCATGTTGATAATGGCATCTGACAATAACATGCCTTCGCTCATTGGTGCAAACATTTGGTAATTTATAAAACTTGGTCTGCGGAAGTGTAAACGATATGGTGTACGGCCTCCATCATTAATCAAATAAAAACCTAATTCACCATTCCCACCTTCTACAGCATGATAAACTTCCGCCTTTGGTGCATCAATTTCGCCCATCACAATTTTAAAGTGATAGATTAATGCTTCCATATTGTTGTAAACTTCTTGTTTTGGAGGAAGATAAAACTCAGGAACATCAGCATGAAAAATCCCTTTTGGTTCTGTTTTTAACTTCACAAGCGCTTGTTCGATAATGCGCAAACTTTGCCACATTTCTTCGTTACGCACTAAATATCTATCGTAAATATCACCACTCGTTCCAACCGGAACTTCGAAATCGAAATCCTGATAAGAAGAATATGGGTCACTTACACGAACATCATAATCTACACCAGTTGCACGTAAAAGTGGTCCGGTCCAGCTATATTCCAAAGCAGTCTCTTGGGTTACTTCAGCAACACCAGCTGTTCTATCAATGAAAATACGGTTACGCGTTAAAAGGTTTTCGAACTCTTTTAAAGCAACCGGAAACTCTTTTAAAAATTTATTGATTTTTGCAAAGGCAATTTCATTGAAATCTCTTTCAAAACCACCAATACGACCAATATTTGTAGTTAAACGGGCACCACATACCTCTTCAAAAATCTCGTAAATATGCTCGCGAAATTGGAAAAGGTAAAGGAAAGTCGTTGTTGCTCCGGTATCCTGACCGATAATCGTATTACAGATAATATGGTCAGCAATTCGTGAAAGCTCCATAATGATTACGCGAAGATAATCTACGCGTTTAGGCATCTGGATATTCAACAATTTCTCAACCGTCATGTGCCAGCCCATATTATTTATAGGCGAAGAACAGTAATTCAAACGGTCGGTTAATGGTGTAATCTGATAAAAAGGGCGATGCTCGGCAATCTTTTCGAAAGCACGATGAATATACCCTATGGTAGAAACACCACTCACAATACGCTCGCCGTCTAATTGCAAAACGTTTTGAAAAACACCGTGGGTTGCAGGGTGCGTTGGACCTAAGTTTAAGGTTACCAACTCACTTTGCGGGTCGTTATCTGTATATACCGGATGGTTATGATTCATATAAATTACCTTCCAAAAAATTCGTCTTTTTTATCAACTCTGTTCGGGTCTTCCAATGGATATTGTTTCAACATTGGGTGCACACCTAAATCATCCATATTTAAAATACGGCGTAAATCCGGGTGACCTTCAAATTTAACTCCAAACAAATCGTATGTTTCACGCTCCATCCAGTTAGCACCTTTCCAAACAGCTGTTGCAGTCGGGACGGTTGGATTTTGCTCTGAAATGAAAACTTTAATTCTAATCCTCACTTTTTCTACCATATTATGCAGATGATAAACAACAGCAATACCGTGGTCTTTGCCAGGATAGTGAACAGCAGTAATATCAGTAAGGAAATTGAATTTTAATTCTTCTTTAAGATGTGAAAGCACATTTACGATAACATCTTTATAGGTTACAAATGTTAAAAAACCATAAGG
>SEDB01000517.1 GCA_004210715.1 Pedobacter sp. | reverse complement strand
GGGATTCTTTATTTTGTTTCGCCATCTTTCTTTGCGTTTCTCGATAAAACTTCATCAACCATACCAAATCCTTTTGCCTCATCGGCAGTCATCCAGTAATCGCGATCTGAAGCTTTCTCTACCCAGTCGTAAGTTTGGCCAGAGTGCTCTGAAATAATATCGTATAATTCTTTTTTCAATTTTAACATTTCTCTTAAGTTGATCTCCATATCTGAAGCCACACCTTGTGCACCTCCCGATGGTTGGTGAATCATCACTCTTGAGTGAGGTAAAGCGGCACGCTTTCCTTTTGCACCTGCAACTAATAATACGGCACCCATTGATGCAGCCATACCAGTACAAATTGTAGCTACATCTGGCTGGATATATTGCATCGTATCATAAATACCTAAACCAGCATAAACAGAACCACCCGGAGAGTTGATGTAAATCTGAATATCTCTGTCCGCATCAGTTGATTGTAAGAACAACAATTGTGCTTGAATGATATTCGCATTCTGATCGTAAATCGCATCACCTAAAAAGATAATACGGTCCATCATTAACCTAGAGAAAACGTCCATTTGAGCAACATTTAACTGACGTTCCTCAATAATGTAAGGCGTCATGCTCTGTGGATTCATGTTCGCCTGTGCAATAAATTTATCTACGTGTAAACTGCCAATCCCTTGATGTTTAACGGCAAATTTTCTAAATTCTTGTGGATCTATGTTCATTTAGTGTTTTGAGTTTGGAGTTTGGCGTTAAGCGTCGAAAACAAATAGCCAAACTAGATTATAATTTTAATAAATATTTCCTGAAGTTGGTTAATTTCCGTGCCAATTTATCTAATTCTTCCAGATAATAAAGCAGTTCTGTGTCAGAAATATATTTTCTTCGTTCTAAAACTACTAAAATATTTGCATTCTCAAATACAGATAGATGCGCAATATTCAGATAATGAGCAAATTCCCTACTGGAAACCGAACCCGAACCTTCCGCAATATTGTTAGATATGCTAAGAGCAGCCCCATTGAGCTGCTCTGCAAATCTGTATTTTTTATCAACTGACAATCGGTCAGCTATATCAAGTAATTTATCAGTTAAATCAATAGACAACTGCCAAACCTCGAGCGATTGAAATTTAAATTGAGCCATTGCTAAATATAAGCAATTGAACAATTATTTTAACGCCTATCGCTTAACGCGAAACGCTACTACTTCTTATCTAACTCAACAAACTTATCGTAATCAATATCTTTTTGATCTAAAGTAACGATGGTTTTGATTTGCTCGAAAGTTTTTGCAGCTTTCACTTCTTCAAAAGTACGGTTTGCGTTTTCTTTCTCTTGCAAGAATTGAACTGCATACTGCGCCAGTTGATCTTCAGGAAGTGGACTTGGGCTATACATTCTAAACTGAGCATCCAATTTAGCCTTAGCAGCAGCAACTACATCTTCATATTTAATTTCGATGCTGTTATCTTTAATGATTTTATTTTCGATTAAAGTCCATTTAAGATTTTTAGCGAAATCATCATAACCTTCTGCCAATTCTTCATCAGTTAATTTTTCGTTTGTTGCTTTTAACCAACGACGTAAAAATTCATCAGGTAAATCAAAAGAATGTTTTTGTAAAAGCGCTTCATAAATATCGTTTGATAATTTACGTTCAGCATCTTGCGTAAACATG
>SEDB01000516.1 GCA_004210715.1 Pedobacter sp. | reverse complement strand
ACGTTTTCATCAACAGTAAGCAAACCTTTAAGCAGGTGTGCCGTTTCAATAGCCTGTTGCTGGTTGCCTTGGGCTATTTCAGAAGCCTGTTGAATTGCTTCCTGGGCTTTTATTGTAAAATTGTTGAAGTTCATATAACCGTTTTTATCAAAACAAATGCCATTGCGATTTTGATTTTTGAATCGGAAATTTTGTCGGTATAAAATATTTTTAAATGACTAATTTGCTGATTTTTAGTAATTTATACTGAAAATTTGTCGTGGTTTTAATTTGAAAAGCACTCTATGAATCTCTTTTGGTTCTGCAATCCCCGCTTTTCGCTTCAATCTTTTTAGCTATCCTTTCGCTACGCTCAGGATGACAGCAAAAAAGAATTTCCGCTGCAATCGGGTTTAGGTGGCTGGGCTTCTTCATCTATTAAAGAAAAACCATAACGCATAAAAAAAGCATCAGCGTTTTAATGCAGATGCTTAAATATTTTCGAGTCGCTTGAAGTTTTTAGTTAAACAATTTAGCAATTAAACGATTCGCCAATTCTCAATTACCCTGAAAACTATCCTAAAATCTCTTTTAATTTTTCGGTTTGATGATCTACTAATTTTTGGAGAGGACCAGAAGCCAACATCTTCATCATCATATTCAAATCTGCAGAAACTATGTGTTTTGCAGTTGTTGTGCCATTTCCATTATCAGCAACAGTCCATTTCAATTCGATTTCAAAAGGTGCTTTCTCAGTAGGAATGGCAGTTAATTCCTGGTTTTCAATCCGATTGGTAATTTTGATCGCCAATTTAGCCATGTTTTGAATGGTAAAACGTGCTTCATCTTCTGTCGATTCCCAGTTATAAATATTCTCTGGCATCAACTGCTGATGGTTATTCATGTTTGAGAGAAAAGCATAAACCTCAGCAATAGGTTTATTTACATCTACAGCGCTTTCAATAATCGTCATTATATATTTTATAGGTTAGTTTCTTATTCTCGAATTAAGATTCAGGACTTACAACCTGACCCCATTCTGATGGATTTAATCTCCATTTACCTAATAATTCCATGTCGCTTTTGGCAATAATACTGTGCTCAGCAGCATAATCGATTAACGCACCATAGTTTGATAAAGTTAAATAGCGGCATTTAGCTGCAGTAAAGTTTTCATCTGCCTTTTCAAAACCATAAGTAAAAATTGCAGCTAAACCAGCAACTGATAAACCTGCGGCTCTTAATGCATCAACAGCTTGTAAACTGCTTTTGCCAGTAGAAATTAAATCTTCGATAACCACTACACGTTGACCTTCTACCACTTCTCCTTCGATTAAACTCCCTGTACCGTGCTCTTTAGCTTTTGCCCTAACATAGATAAAAGGTAAACCCAATTCTTGGGCAACCAAAACGCCTTGTGGAATTCCTGCCGTTGCTACACCAGCAATTACATCAACCGAACCAAATTCTTCCTGGATGGCTTGTGCTAATTTCTGACGAATGTAAGTTCTAACCTGAGGATGAGACAGCGTAATCCGGTTATCGCAATAAATTGGCGACTTCCAACCAGATGCCCAGGTAAAAGGATTATTAGGTTGTAATTTAATTGCCTTTATTTGTAATAAAAATTCCGCTACCTTTAATTCAATATCACTTTTATTATACATGGCCCAAAAATACAGAATTTATATTAACGA
>SEDB01000105.1 GCA_004210715.1 Pedobacter sp. | reverse complement strand
CCGTACTTTTGCTGGTAGTAAGAAAGTGGTTTTAACAGGCGAATAAAAGCGATTCCGCATTCGTGTTTTATCTGATCACTCATTGTGTGGGTTTGAAGGCGCAAAGTTATCCTTTTAAATAATCACAACCTAAACAAAAGTGTTTTCTTTTGTCACAATGAGGTTAATTTGAAATTAATTGGAAGTTAGCTAAATGCGAACGCGGAATGTTAAATTATCTGGAATTAGTCTAAATAAGTTGCGTGATTGGTGTATTTTTTACACCTTTGCAGAATCATTAGAATAAGTCTAATTAAGGTTACAAGGAATTGGGAAAATTTTTAATCATTTTTTTAGTTGCATGCAGCGCTAATTTCGTTGCGAAAGCACAAAATATTAGCTTGAGGGGGAAAGTTGTGGATGAGAAGAACGAGCCTATTCCTTATGCAATTGTGAATCTTAATAACAACCAACAATATGCCTACACAGACTCTATTGGCAATTTTATTTTTTCTATACCATCCAAATCACTATCAAAATATTGGGAATTTAAAATTAGTTACGTAGGTAAAAGAACTATTGAGACTAAAATTCCATTTCAGAATTCTGTAGCTCAACTCATTTTTAGAATGCAAGATTTAAGCTTAACGCTGAAAGATGTGGAAGTAAATCAAGTTAGAAAAACTCAAAACTCTAATTCCTCAATTGTTTTCGATAGACAAGCGCTAGAGCAAACACAAGCATTTAGCTTAACAGATGTATTAAATAACCTCCCAGGGAAAAAATTGGTTGCACCTGATTTGCAAAACCCACAAAATATTACCTTGCGTAGTGAGGCAGGTGGAATACAGTCTTTAAACAACTCCTTGGGTGTAGCCATTATTATTGATGATATACAACAATCCAACAATGCCAACATGCAAAACAAAAATGTTAGCAAATGGGGATTAGGCTCTAAAATTGGAAGCGCAACTTATGGAACTTTCGATACACCATTTAGTGGTTTAGATTTAAGAGACATTCCTGTTGATAACATTGAAAGCATCGAAGTGATTCAAGGTGTGGCGCCTGCAAAATACGGCGATCTTACTGATGGCGCCGTTATAATTAACAGGCAAGCAGGCAAATTACCATACCAATTTAGCACTCGTATAAATGGTGGCTCGACAAATTTTTCGTTATCAAAAGGTTACAAATTAAATAATAAATGGGGAGCACTAAATGTTGGTGCTAATTACCTTAAATCAAATGAAAACCCAAGCGATAAAACAAAAGTTTACGATAGAGTAAGCGGAAATGCCATGTGGACAAGCTATTTATTAAAAGGCTTGAAAAATACGCTATCGGTAGATTATAGTTACAAAATTGATAATGTAAAGCAAGATCCTGATGATGGCACAGAGCTAATGACTTATTCAAAAGCAAGGAGTTTAAGTGTTAGTAACAGAACATCGTTGAATATAAACAATAAAGTAATTAAGTCTTTAAATATTAGTTTAGGTTATAGCGCTGGATATCAAGAAACTTATAACCAAAGATATCTTAATGGGGCAAGTAAAGGCATATCAGATAAGGATACAACAGGCGTAGTGTATGAGGGCTATTACATCCCTGGCAATTATCTCGCAGTAGAACATATTACAGGCAAGCCTCTTAATTTTAATGGAAATATTAACTTATTAAATGAACTTTACACCGGCAAACTTTTACACCAAATAAGTATTGGCGCAAATGCTTACTATTCTCGAAATGCCGGAATGGGTGTTATTGTAGACCCAACTAAGCCACGTTGGGCAAATACAGCTTATCAAAACGATAGACCATATGATTTTGAAAGCCTTCCAGACATTATTAATTATGGGGCATATCTTCAAGATAATTTTAAAGTAAAGGTTTTTCAACGAGACTTAAATTTAAACCTTGGGCTTAGATATGATGTACAAAATGCACAAGGAAATATTCAACCACGTTTAAGTGCTACCTATAAACTTAATGATGACATAGAATTTAATACAGCATACGGAATTTCGACGAAAGGCCCAACACTTGCGCATCGCTACCCTGCACCAACTTATATCGATCATATTCTGCTGAATAAATATACAGGCTACGTAAATGAGAGTATATTTTTGGTTTACACTGACCGCATAATTCCAGATAACTCAAATCTGAAATCTAGTCAATCTAACCAATTTGAGTTTGGTTTTAGAATGAAGAAACCAATTTTTAGCACATCGCTATTTGGTTATTATAAGAAAAACATAAATGGCTTTAGCAATAATACTGTTTACAAAACTTACTTGCTCCCCGAATATGACTATACCTATGTTCAAGGCAATAGACCAATTGTAACACCAAACGGAAATTTTAGCAGAAGATATATTGGAATTAACGTAGTAGGTAATGATCTTGATTCGAAAAATTATGGAATAGAATGGGGATTATCTTTTAAAAAGATTGAAGCTATTCAAACAACTTTTAATATTAACACATCTTTTAATTATAGTTTTTACCACAACGGCGCCGAAAGGGTTGTTCCTACGAGCCAAAACAATATAGATTTGGGTAGAGAAGCATGGCTTGGGATTTTTCCAGCGAATGAATATTCAGATTGGACATTAATGAGCAAAATTAGTGCAACAACTCATATTCCTAAACTCGGATTTGTGATAAACCTTTTAGCTGATGTTTCTTGGCAAACGATAAGTAAAACTTCACCAAATAGCTATCTGCCGATTGCATATTATGATATAAATATGATTAGGCATGAAATCTCTACGTTTGACAGAAACGATCCAAAATATGGTTATTTAAGCTTAAGCACTTTAGCCGAAAGCAAAACAAAGTTACCGTTTGCGTATGCAAATATGTCAATTAGAATTTCCAAGGAGATTAAACAAAATTTACGCTTATCGGTTAACGCATACAACTTTTTAAATATACGCTACAGATATTATAATCCTTCAACTGGTAATGTTACCACTTACTCGTATCCAACAAGTGTTGGGGCAGAACTATCAATTAAATTTTAATTATGATGAAAAAATCACTACTTCCACTATTAGCCTGCTGTATAGTATTTTTCGCAGCCTGTAAAAAAAACGTACTCGATGAAGTACAACCCGTGCAAGCAACTTTTCAATTAAGTTTTGATGCAAACACAAAAGATTTAGGTTTAGCCTTCACCAACACAGAAATTACTTTAACCAACAAAATGGATGGTACCATTAACAAAGCGAAAGCAGATAAAGATGGTAAAGTTGTATTTGGAAGTATTGCTCCAGGAAATTATAGTGCCGTAGCTAGCTTAACAGTAAAAGCAGCAGACTATAGCAGCATAACAGGTTCTTATACTGCTCAAGATATTGTATTCAATGGCAGCCTAGAAGCAAGTGTTACCTCAACTAGTGGAAATTTAGCTATTACCTTAAAATCTGGAACATTAGGTAACTGGGTTATTAAGCAAGTATACTATGGCGGTTCTAGCGCTTCTAATGGTGCAGTTTTCCGCGATCAGTTTATTGAAGTTTTCAATAATTCTAACGAAGTTTTATATGCTGATAGCCTTTATATTGCTTTAGTTTACGGAAAAAACACTAGGGTTTCAAGTGTGGATGTTACGCAATCTATTTATCAAAGTAACGGTCAACTAAACTGGGCAAGCGCTATTGGAATGAATTCTAGTAAACCAAACGAAGATTTCATCTATTTAAAAAGTATTTTAATGATTCCTGGGACTGGCAAACAATATCCAGTTCAACCAGGCAATAGCATTATAATTGCTCAAAATGCACAAAATCATAAAGGTGCATACACTGGTACTGATGGTAAAACCATCACAGTAAAAAACCCAGAATTAACCATCGATTTAAGTAAAGCTGATTTTGAGACCTATTATGGTGATGTTCCGGGAATAAATCAGTTAGCATCAGACAGTGATAATCCAATTGTACCTAATGTAAAAGTATTAATGACAGATGATCGTGATATGATTTTAAATAGTAATGGTTATGAAGCAATCGCAATTTTCAAAATAGATGACGCTGCAAAGCTAGCAGCATTTCCTTCGCCTGAAACAAAAGCTGTAAGCAGTGCAACAATATACTATAAGCAACTGCCAAACAACTTAGTAATAGATGCTGTAGACATTGCCAACACAACAGCCTCAAGTAGAGCAGCAAAAAGAATTCCTGATGCACTAGATGCAGGTTTTACATTTACCTTGGGTGGTTCTTATTCATCGCAATCTGTAATTCGTAAAACATCAACAACTGCTGGTGGCAGAAGAATTTTAAAAGACACTAATAATTCAACAGCAGATTTTGATTATCTGACAATTGCAGATGCAACTAAAACTGTATTTAAATAAATAAAGTGCGCATATTAATAACATTAAATTTAATTTTATTTTTTTCAGCGGTAGTTGTTGCTCAAGAGCAAACTACCGCTGATAGTATTTTCTTGTATAAACAGGCCGAAACAAATTTTGAGCCATTAAAGTGGGGAATAACGCAACTTAATAGCTCTAAAATTGAAAAAGTTGCCTACTTTGGAATAAATTACAATTATCAAAATGGCCATTTTAGACAAGCGCAACAAGCTGAAAAAACTACTATTGCAGCGCTAAAAAGCGAAGGGATTAGTACAATCGACCGTTTCAAATTATATGGTTATTTTTCTTTTAGTAGAACATGGCAAGATAGTTTAGCTTTTAGCCAGAAAGGAATCGAAGATGCTTTCACGCCATACTATTTCATTAGTGGAAAAGCTGGTCACTTTGAACGACAACAATATTTAGGTGGTGGCTTAATTTCCTACAATCTTCTAAAAGATAAATTGTACATCGGTACTGGGATTGATTATTCGTATAACTCAAGTGCTAGATCCGTAGATCCTAGATCATTAACAACAACTTATAAAATTATATTCAGTCCGGAAATTTCATTAAAACTTAAGGAGCATCATGTAGGCATTGGTTTTATAGCGGGCTATGGTGATGAAAAAGTTGATGTTGGATATAAAAATGATGATTTTTCTGGCTCTCAACTGTATCCGGAAAGAATTTCTTATTTAAATTATGGTTATGGCTATTTAGAAAATAGCACAACTGATTTTATCAGAAGAAATACTTTTACCGGTTTGAAATTGAATTACGCCGGCAACTTTTCTAGTTGGAATTTAGCAGGAAAACTAAATTATTTAATTTCAAAAGAGGACAATCAATTTGTTAAAGAGAGATCAATTAATGATGAAACCTTTGGCACATTTCAACTGGAAGGATACCAGGGATCTTTAATTTTAAATAAAAAAGTTAAGGAGGTAAATCATCAAATCGCATTCAAAGCAACTCAAACTAACGGCGATGATAATTTGGTTCGGCTGAAAGCAAGAAATTATACCTTAACGTCAACAGATTTGAATTTGACGTATAGCCATTTTAAATCTAAAATAAATAACAGCAATTGTTTATGGTACATTAAAGCTATTTACAAAGACTTTTACCAAAAAGATGCCGCTGCTAATCACACGCTACAATATAGCTATCTAAATCCTCAGATTGGAACTATTATCTATTGGAAAAATTTAAAGAATGATCTGATATCGACAGGAGTATCTTTGGGTTCACGATTACCCATAGCCGCTGAGGTAAGTGTTCCGGCAACACAAGTTAATTCATTTACGCGTGGGGTTGCTTATCCTGATTACCTATATTGGAATAGCAAGGCTGGAGAGTTACAATTAAGAATAAATTATACATCTGGAAGACTAATAAATAAATTTCGTACAGGAGTTTCCTTAGAATCAACATATCTACGCCGCTTGGAAAAATCAACATCAAATTTAGAATCAACTTTTATTCCAGGTAAAAGCTATCTAGATCTTAATATTGCACTAAATCTGTATTTTTAACCCCATGAATAAAGTTTTCGTTAGGCTTGCCTTAATCCTTACCGGATTAATCTTTTTTTCTTTTCAGTCGACAAATTTTAATGATGATGATGAATTGAGCATAGATAGCTTGCGTAAAGTTTATTCAAAACCCACTGACCAGTGGCCAAAACCTACAGTAGACAAAGGAGCTGTTTTTCAAGAATTGGGAGAACTTCCACCCTCTCCTGTTGATTTGAAAAACGATTCGGTAAAAAATGTGGTAGAGCTGGGAAAGATTTTATTTTTCGATCCTCGCTTATCTGGGTCCAACCAGATTTCTTGCTCGAGCTGTCATGCGCCAGATTTACATTGGTCTGATGGTCGCCAGGTTTCAGTTGGTCATGATCATTTAACCAATATCCGTAATGCACCATCTTTAGAAAACGTTTGGTTCTACAAACGTTTATTTTGGGATGGAAGAGCCGCCAGTTTAGAAGAGCAAGCGGAAAGTCCGGTGGCGGCACACAATGAAATGCACCAGGATATGAAATCTCTTCCTAAAAAACTGACTAAGATAAGAGGTTATCAGCCATTTTTTACCGCAGCATTTGGTTCTAAATCGATAACAAATAAAAGAATTTTTGAAAGTTTAGCCACTTTCCAGCGTAGTATTGTAAGCCGAAGAACCCCCTTTGATCGTTTCCTTGCCCGAGACAAAAAAGCATTGACCGATCAACAGATCGTGGGCTTACATTTATTCCGTACCAAAGCCCGTTGTATCAATTGCCATAATGGTCCGTTGTTTACCGATAATGAGTTTCATAATGATGGATTAACATATTTCAAGCGTAAATATGAAGACCTGGGTTTGTATAACGTAACCAAAAAACCTGAAGATGTGGGGAAATTTAAAACACCTGGATTAAGAAATGTAATGAAAACAGCACCATGGTTTCATAATGGATTATTCCCTGACATGGATGGTGTGATGAACATGTACAACGTAGGCATGCCTGTTCAACGTGTGAGGCCCGAACAAGAAAATGATCCTTTACTTCCTAAAAATGATAAGCTTCTTAAAGGTTTAATGTTGAGCAATGCCGAAAAAGATGCTGTAGTTTCTTTTTTGGATGCGCTAACCTCTCCAACAATTCTGATTAGAGTAGAGAAATTGCCACAATAATCAGTAGTCAGTTTTAGTTCGCAGTTGCGAAGCCATGATTAAACAAAAAAAATCCTCATGAAGTATCGAGTGTTTTAAGATTCCCAATTGCATTGGAATGATGAACGAACTAAGCACTTGACTTAACCTACTCAGGAATAAATTGTGATGGAATATGCAATTTACTAAACACTGTACATGAAAGTCGACTATAAATGCCGTCATCCTCAGCTTGGCTGGGATCTTAATGCAATACACAAGAATTAGGCAATGAGAATGATGGTCGGCAGCCTATCGCATACAACGTCATAGTCTAAGGCATGATGAAGGCATTTAATGGCATATGTGACGCAATCACATTTTATCCGATTTCAACTCTTCTCCAAAGAAGATAGATGCATGTTCATCAAAAGCTGATGGATCACCACTTGTGTAAAAAGATTTTTGACTGTTTTTACTTAGTTTCCGCTCCATCTCAGGATGTCTTTCTAAATAATCAACTAAACTGTTGGCTACTATTTCTCCTTGTGTTAAAATATTGATATGGCCTAATTACGCCCAGCACTCTCCTATCAGGATATTTTTGAGGTAAATCTCTTTGCTGAATAGTGCGCAAAGCTTTTGCCGAAGCGGTATTGCAAGCCAAAATAACAAGCTGACATCCTTTATTAAAAAGCCATTCCACACATTCTAAAGTGTATTTGTAAATGGTATCAAAGGAATGATCGCCATAAGGAGAACGGGCATTATCGCCCAGATAAATGTAATTGTATTGTGGCAACTGATCTGCGATAGATCTGAAGACAGTCAATCCCCCGTAACCTGAATCGAAGATACCTATTGGCGATGTGTTTTCCATTACAGTAAAGATATTGATTAATCCTGGAACCTGATAGGAAGACTAATCTCTAACCTAAAAACACCAATGGTGAATTTACGTTAACCTCAGATTGACTGGAGATATTAATTTAAGCCCATAAAACAATAAAGCGGAACCCAAGTTACCTTGATTCCGCTTTGAATGCTATAATGGTCTGAAAACTTTCTAATCCTGACTTAACTATTTTTTAGGTGCAGCAGGTTTTGCAGCTGTTGCAGTAATGCCTAATTTAGTTTTAACTGCAGCAGTGATATCATCTCCACCTTCCCAGAAAACCAAATTGTTTCCACCTTGTCCGTTAGCGATATCGAAAACATAAGCTAAACCTTTTTCTTTTGCTACAGCAGAAATTGCAGTTGCAACTTTAGCTTGAATTGGTTGAAACAATTCACCTTGTTTTGTACCTACATCTTGAGATGCTTTTGTACGAGCATCAGTAATGCGTTTCTCTAAATCCTGTAACTCTTGACCAGCAATTTGTAATTCTTTACCAACTTGCTCTTTGTTTGCTTCACTTAAAGTTTTTTCTTTAGCTTGTGCAGCAGACAATTTAGTTTGATATTCTTTAATCATACCATCAATTTCTGACTGTTTAGCTTTACCTAAAGTTTCTAAGGTTGTTTGAGCTGCTTTAGCTTCAGGAAGATTAGCAAAAACATCTTCTGAATTAATGTGACCTAACTTTTGTTGCGCACTTGCCATATTCGCTGTAAACATTAACCCTGCTGCTACAAAGAATACGTTAATTAACTTTCTCATCTTTCTATTTTACTTTTTATTTTTTTTATTGTTTCTCAAAAATTCTTCGGGGGCGAATATACTAATTATTTCCAGTCCCCGGTTTGTAACCTAATTTCACAATTACATCATTACTAACATCGTAACTGCTGCTTGCGTAGATCATCATAGTTGCCTCGCTACTCTTATCAAAAATGAAATCAAGGTATTTTGCTTTTGCAATTTGTTTGATCACATCAGATACTTTATCCTGAATTGGTTTGATCAATTTAGTTCTGGCCTGGAAAAGTTCACCATCCGGACCAAACTTAGAGCGTTGGAATTCCTTTGCTTGTTTTTCCTTTTCAATGATTTCATTTTCACGACGTTTACGCATATCATCAGTTAATAACACCTGATCTGCCTGATAAGCTTTGTACATTCTGTCGATTTCAGAAAAGTTTTGATCAACTTGTTGTTGCCATTGTTTCGAAGCCACCTCTAGTTGGCTTAATGCCGATTTATATTCAGGCATTTGCTTCAAAATGTACTCTGTGTCTACATATGCAAACTTTTGCGCATAAGCACCAAATGTTGTGCAAAGTAAAAATGCGATAAAAAGATACTTTTTCATTTGTGTGTGTGTTTAATGTTTTTGTAATAATAACCTAAGCTTTGTTTAAACTCCACTTAGCATGTTTTATTGCATATTTAGTTAAATTTTTACGCTTTATCAATTAAAATCCACCTAATTGTTGTGCGATACTGAAGTGGAACTGTCCTTTGTTCGAATCAGGCAGACCTGGAATCGCATCAAAACCATAACCGTAATCAATACCCAACAAACCAAATATTGGTAAAAATATTCTTGCACCTACACCAACTGATCTTCTGATGTTGAATGGATTGAAATCGCTGAATCTGTTCCAGGTATTACCACCCTCAGCAAAAGCCAAAACAAAGGCTGTAGCTTGCTGACTAGCAATTACGGGATAACGGGCTTCTATAACATATTTAGTATAAATCGGACTACCAGATTGTTGCGCAATGCTTGGGTTAGATCCTACCGGGATAACGGTATTGTTGGCATAACCACGCATCGCGATCAGCTCAGATCCTTGTAAGAAATCGAAACCTTGCATACCATCACCACCTAATTTAAAACGCTCAAATGCTGATTGACCTACAGCTTTATTATACTGTCCTAAGAAACCAAACTGTGCCTGTGCCTTAATTACAAAGTTACCTGCAACACGTTGGTACCATTGCGAATCAAATTTCCATTTGTGGTATTCAGTGAAACGATATTTCTCTTTATCAGGCGCTGTTGCATAATTCGTTTTGTTGAATAATGAATACGGAGGGGTTGCCTGAATAGTAAAGCGGATGAATGAACCCGATTTAGGGAAAATAGGCGAATCCCTTGAATCACGACTAATCTCTTGCGATAAGTTTAAGTTATAAGAGGTACCCGAAGTAAATAAATAACCAGGATAGTTACTTAAAATATACTGCTGTAAGTTGACCGCATGGCTCAACTGGAAATAGTTATCAGGCCAATTTAATCTTCTACCCAAACTTACAGTAACACCATTCAAACGAATTTTTTGGAAATCACTGCTACCAGCACTCAAACCGTTTGATTGCAATGAAGTAAATGCACTTACACCAAAACTTACTGGTTTCTCGCCACCAAACCAAGGTTGAGAGAAAGAGAAACTGTATGATTGATAATATTTACCATTCGTTTGTCCACGTAAACTTAATTTCTGCCCATCTCCTTTTGGAAGTGGTTTATACGCTTTTAAGTTGAATAAATTTCTTAATGAGAAGTTATTGAATGTTAAGCCCAATGTACCAATGATACGGCCGCCACCAAAACCACCCGATAATTCGATTTGATCTGAAGGTTTTTCTTCAACTGCGTATTCTATATCGACTGTTCCGTCTGCGGGATTAGGACGAGGCGTAGGTACAGTTTTAGATTCATCAAAGTTACCTAACTGACCAATCTCACGAATCGTACGAATTAAATCACTCTTGTTAAATTTTTGTCCTGGTTTGGTACGAATCTCACGTAAAACTACCTTATCATTGGTAATGGTGTTACCTTTTAAAGTAATTCTGTTATTGGTGTATTGCGGACCTTCATACATGCGCATTTCCACATCAACGGTATCACCATAAATTTTTGTCTGTACCGGATCAATATTAAATGTTAAATAACCATTATCAGTATACATACTGTTAATATCACCACCATTTTCACCACCGCCGTTCAATTTTTTGTTTAGTCTATCCTCACTAAAAACGTCGCCTTTTTCAATGGTTAACACTTTATTTAAAATACTATCTGCATAAATGGCATTACCAGCCCAGGTAATATTACCAAAGTAATATTTTTTACCTTCGTAAAGGTCCATTTTAATATTTACCCTTTTTTTGTTGTATTGATAAATGCTATCTTTTAAAAGTTCGGCATCACGGTAACCTTTTTCATGCATTTTGGCTACCATTTTCAATTTGTTCTCTTCGTATTTCTCTTTAGAAAATTTTCCAGAACCCCAAAAGCGCCACCAGGCAAATTGCTTTGGATTTTTTAAATACTTTCTAAGTTTCGCAGCTCTAAAGTCTTTATTTCCGGTAAAGTCAATATGTTGAACTTTAACACGGCTACCTTTATTAATATTTGCTTCCAAAACAACGCTGTTTTCAGCATTTGGATCCTTACGCGTTTTATAATCAATTGTAGTAAAGAAATATCCTTTGTCCAACATGTACTTCTTCACAATAGCTGAAGTAGTGTTATAAAGGTTATCATTTACTATTTTTCCTGTTTTATCATTCAGTTTCTCTTGAATAGCTGTTTTTTGCGATTTGCTGATTCCTTTTAAATCAATAGAACTTAAACGGGGACGCTCCACAACTTCAATCTCGAAAAAAACAGAATCCTGTACAAATTTTTCAATGTTAATTTTCACATCATCAAACAAACCTTGTGCCCAAAGCGTTTTAATTGCATCAGAAGTAGCTTCACCTGGAAGAACGACTTTATCGCCTTTGGTTAATTTTGATAAGGTAACCAAAACATCCTTATCAAGATATTGGGTTCCTGTTACAGTTGTGCCACCAATGATGTATTCTTTCGGACTAAAATAATCGAGATCTAAGCCTCCAACTTTTAAAGATGGGGTTGCTTGCGCCTGACCTTGGGGACGAATTTGTGCGAAGGCTGGAGCAGCTAAAACGAGTAGGATTAAAACTTGAAATATTCTTTTCATTAAAATAATTTGTTCAGTAATGGCCACGAAGGTAACAATGTTTTTTATAGCAAAATTTTCATTTGCCATGTTTCCCTTATTATGGTTTCATTTATCGTATAAAAGTGGTGCTAAGTTAGTTTAAACGCTTGTTAAAAAGTGTTAAAAGAAAAATTAGTTAAGTTGTTCACTAATTTTGCCAAACCGGCGTTCGCGTTTTTGATAGTCTACTATAGCCTCAAAAAGATCTTCCCTTCTAAAATCTGGCCATAAA
Organism: Pedobacter sp.; assembly: GCA_004210715.1. Classification (GTDB taxonomy): domain Bacteria; phylum Bacteroidota; class Bacteroidia; order Sphingobacteriales; family Sphingobacteriaceae; genus Pedobacter. The sequence goes on along the minus strand of SEDB01000105.1, from coordinate 4,319 downwards.
ACATCGGTGAAATAAAACTCCGTGTAAGCCATTTGCCATAGCAAATAATTACTAATGCGGTGCTCTCCACTGGTTCTAATCATTAACTCAGGATCTGGAATATTTACTGTAGTAAGTTTAGATGAAAAGAGATCTTCATCAATTTCATCTAACGAGATGGAATCATCCTTAACTAAACTTGCGATTTTTTTGGCAGCCTCAACAATTTCCCACTTCGCACTATAGCTAAGGGCTAATGTTAAAGTACATTTCTCATTATGAGCAGTTTTCGCCATGGCCTCTTTCAAATCATCAATACATTCTTGTGGTAAAGATGCGATATTGCCAATTGCATTAAGTTTGATATTGTTTTTATTCAGCAATCCATTAATTATGTCAAAATCAGCTTAAAACGAGTAGCATTTTGAGGATACAAAGGTAAAAGATATGCCAACACTAACAAATAGATAAGTGTCCCTTTTTCTAAAATCTCCTCTTTGTGTGCCTGGCACTCCAATTTGAGTGTAGTTTGGATTGGATGGATTGGCCGGATTTGTAAGATTTATTGCCGGGTCGCCTACGATTACCGGATTAACAGGATAACGTCCGCTTACATCATCAATATAATCTGTAAGAGGAGTTCGGTAACCCAGTTCAGTGAAAACGCTCCAGGTATCTTTGTAATTGTAGCGCAAACCCACGCCATAGGGAATGGTTAAAACGGTGTTTTTATAACCCTCTTCCTGCCCTTCCGTTGCCAAACGATCCAGGCGATAAGTTTCCCCATCATATTTAACTTTCGGTTTGAATAATACAAAACCCGCTCCTGTGAAAATGTAAGGTGTAAATTGTCGGTTTCCTCCGCCAAGATTGAAGTTAAAAAAGTTGAAATCAACAAGCGCACTCAATTCATTTAAAGATGTTTTGAAACTTAAATTCCTATCTCTAAATTGTGCATTGCTTGATTCAGAATCTTTAGCGCCAATTTGTCCATAAGTATAATTTAAGCGAACCCCAATGTATTGATTGAAGTTTTTCTTGCCATACAGACCGGCAGAAAAACCACTAATTTGCAATGGATTATTTTGATTGAGATCGCCCATGTAACCTGCTCCACCGCCCATCATACCAATTTCCCAGTTACCTTCCTGTGCACGAGAAGTTTCTCCGCTGAAAATAAAAAAGAGGATGATAAAAAGGAGTCGGTTTAGCGTCATACTTAGTAGTTACGGGTATCTATTCCCCATAATAATTTATTCCTTAACGTGTTTAAATACGTTTCATTGTTAAGGCGAATAAGATTTAAGCAAAAGTCGGCTTTTTTTATTGAAATTTTAACTGATCGTTCTACTGTGACGGTTCTACTGTCGCAGGATACCAGGAATTTAGATTCTCTGGCTTCAACCTCAAATGACAGCTTGTTATCATCTGGCAGAACAACCGGCCTCACATTTAAGTTATGAGGGGCAATTGGTGTAACTACAAAATTTTCTGAATCAGGGTAAATGATTGGTCCACCGCAGCTTAAAGAATAAGCCGTTGATCCCGTTGGTGTGGCAATAATCAATCCATCTGCCCAATACGAATTGATAAACTCATCATTCATTGAGGCATGAATAATCATCATCGCAGAGTTGTCGCGACGGTGAATGGTAATATCGTTAAGGGCAAAATTTGCATCGCCGAATAAGTCGTTATCAGATTCTAAAACCAATAGCGAACGACAATCCAGTGTATATTCGCCATGAATTACGGCCTTTAAAGCTGAAGCGATTTCATTTTTATTTATACTGGCTAAAAACCCCAAACGCCCGAAATTAATTCCAATAACAGGAATGCCAGAGTTACGAATAAGTGATAATGTATCCAATAATGTTCCATCGCCACCTAAACTCAAAAGCACATCAGCATTTGCTTTTAATTCTGCATGATTATGAAAAATGATCGTATTTTTTGGTAAATCTATTTTACCATGCAGCGAACTTTTAAACTTGGAATATAAAACAGGTTGTATGTTATGGTCTGCTAAATGATTAAACACCTCTTGTACATAGGGCAAAACCGTATCGTTAAAATCTCTTCCGTAAATTGCAATCCTCATAATTGGGTTTAAACATTTAAATAGTTCATGAACGAGTCATAGCGTTCCTGTGAACCATCATCTATTTGAGTGTTGTTATAAACTTCTTTAACCAGGTAATCATAACGTTCAAAAGAAGCAACAAGTGAAGTAATTTCTGTTTTATTTACCTTCAACGTCACTTCCATACGGGTAGAATCGTTAAAGGTGTTTACATAAGATGATAGGATTTGGGCATTATCTGCCTCCACGATTTGAGAAATATGCGCCAAAGAATTATCACGATTACTGATTTCCAGTACAATAATTCCTCCGGGTTCGTTAACAGCATATTGCTCAGCTACGGCATCAACAACCTCATTAATGGAAATTAAGCCCAGGTAGTTTTTCTGTTGATCCAATACCGGAACAGCAGTAAGTTTTAACTGACTCATTAAACGAATGACATCATAAGTATGTGCATTGCCTAGTGTGAAGGCATTTAGAAAATTAACACCTGATTCAGTTAAAATAATGTCATGGTCGTGAACATTGAGTAAATCATCTTCGGAAACTAACCCTAAAAAAGCAGCCTCGTTAACAACAGGCAAGTGCTTCAATTTAAAATCGTTCAAACGATCTAAAGCCTTTTGCACAGTGTCATCGATTTTTAGCGATGGTATAGCATTCGATATGATTTCTTCAGCAAACATTATTTAAGTAAAATTCTATCTAAAAACTTTTCTAAGTAAGCATTGAATATTGCGGGATGCTCCATCATAGGTGCATGACCACATTTATCTACCCAGTTCAACTCAGAATTGGGTAACAACTGATGAAACTCTTCAGCCACTTCTGGCGGTGTAACTTTATCATTCTTGCCCCAAATTAAAGAAACCGGAATGGTAATTTTTGATAATTCCTTCGCCATGTTATGACGTATGGCTGATTTCGCCATGGTCAAAATCCTGATCACTCTTGATCGATCATTAACCGTTTTGAAAACATCATCTACCAGTTCTTTAGTTGCTGTAGCCGGATCGTAAAAAGTAAATTCTACCTTTTCTTTAATATAATCATAACTCTCGCGACGAGGAAACGATCCCCCAAAGGCATTTTCATATAATCCAGAACTGCCTGTAAGCACCAAAGCTTTTACAAATTCCTGATGCGCAACAGTAAACACCAAACCAACATGCCCGCCAACGTCCGGTGCGGCATGGGCGTTCGACCCGTGCAGGGCAGCCACCAATGCAATACAAACCAACATGACCGCCCAAAGAATTACCAACCAAAACAACCTGATTTAATTTTTTAAACTTTAAAAAACGATGTAAATATCTGGATAAAGCTTTAACACCTAAAGTTAAAATCGGCAATTCGTAAATAGGTAAAATTGGGATAACAACATGATAACGATCTTTAAACTGTTCAATAACAAGCTCCCAGTTGCTTAATTCGCCCATTAGGCCGTGTAGCAATACCAGCGTTTGGCCTTTTCCAGCTTCGATGTATTTAAATCCGTCTTCTTCTATTATCTCGTAAGTCATATATATTCTAGATGGTATTGTGCACTAAGTTAGTAGAGTAAAATTAAATTTTCGCATTTCTATGCCATTTTTCTGAAATAAAACTGAAAACGGTATAAAAACCCTGTTTAAATTACCTAAACGCAACATCGTGTATGAAGAAATTTATTTTAAGGTTCGATTTCCCTGTTAATTTTCAGCTTTCAACTCCATTAAGCAAGCTTTTCTTTTACAATCTCAGCAATTAATTTACCATCAGCTTTGCCTGCCAATTCCTTGTTGGCCAGGCCCATTACCTTACCCATATCTTTAACCGATGTAGCGCCAGATTGTTTGATTACCTGCTCAATAATCAATTCAACTTCAGCCCTATCTAACTGCTTAGGCAAAAACTGATTAATTACCGCAATTTCCTCTTCCTCTACCTGAAATAAATCTTCACGGTTTTGAGATTTATAAATATCTGCAGACTCGCGACGTTGTTTGATTAACTTCTGTAGGATTTTCAACTCAGTTTCTTCAGTAATTTCTTCTGAGGAACCTTTCTCGGTTTTAGCCAAAAGCAGCGCAGCTTTAATGGCTCTTAATCCTCTTAATTGTGCGTTATCTTTAGCCAACATGGCTTTCTTTATTTCCTGATCTATTTGTATCATTGGTTTTTCGTTTTTTGGATGTTTTGTCTTTGGCTTTTTGTATTAGGTAAATAACCACGCCACTATAAAAGCCAAACAACTATTTCCTATCTATAATCG
>SEDB01000515.1 GCA_004210715.1 Pedobacter sp. | reverse complement strand
CGTTACAAAAGAAAGATCTTTGCCATCGGCTTTGATCTGGTTCCGATCTGCGCTAAGCATGATCCGATCCGGTTTACCTGCGGTAACAATTTTTTCTTCTGCAACCGGTTTGCCTTTTGCATCAAAAGCAACAACTTTTAGCGTACCTGGTTGGTATTTCACATCCATCCACATCAATCTATATCTGTTTTGAGGTGATGTTTTATCTTTTTTCTTAATCCCTAAACTCTTTCCATTTAAAAAAAGTTCGGCGCTGTCGTAGCTGGTGTACACAAATACAGGTGTAGTTTCTCCTTCTCTACCAGTCCAATTCCAATGTGGCAGCAAATGCAGCGTAGGTTTGGTTGTATTCCATCGGCTACGGTATAAATAGTATCTGTCTTTGGGTAAACCAGCTAAATCGGATATTCCGAAATAAGAACTTCTGGAAGGCCAGCTGTTATCATAAGGTGTGGGTTCGCCAAGATAATCGAAGCCTGTCCACACAAACTCTCCAATAACCCAAGGTTTATCATCTTGCATTACAAAATCATCATCAGGAAGATTAGACCAGCTGCAATATTCCATATCGTAAGAAGAAGATTGAAAATCATCATATTGTTTATCTTTTGCCTTTACTACCGGAAATTTATAAACCCCTCGTGAACTTACCGTTGAAGCAGTTTCTGAGCCCAAAATAAATCCTTGTGGAAAAGCTTTATTCGCTTCCTCGTACAGATGAACCCTATAATTTAACCCAGGAATATCTAACAAAGCACCAAAACCAGATTGCATGGTGGCCTTTACCTGGTCCATACCCACTGTAACAGGACGGGTCGGATCTTCACGGTGAAAGATTTCCTGCAGCCATTTTGCTCTTTTAACACCTTCGGCGCCAAACTGATCGGGAACTTCATTTCCTGAACTCCACATTACAATGCTGGGATGGTTTTTATTGGCTTTTACCAGATTGACAATGTCTTTTTCCGCATCAGTATTGAAATACAAGTGGTAACCATTATCTACCTTGGCCTTTGCCCATTCATCAAAACTTTCTGCCAGAAACATAAACCCCATTTCATCACAAAGTTCCAATTGCTCAGGCGATGGCATATTGTGCGAACTCCTGATGGCATCGCAACCCATATCTTTTAAAATGGTTAACTGCCTGCGTAAAGCCGCAACATTAATTGCAGCACCCAAAGGCCCTAAATCATGGTGTAAACAAACGCCTTTGAATTTCCTTACATTGCCATTTAAACTGAACCCTTTATTTGCCTGAAAGCTGATGGTTCTGATACCAAAACGTGTTTTTACTTCGTCTTTAAGTTGATTGCCCTCATATACTTTTGAAACCAAAGTATATAAATATGGATTTTCCGGACTCCACAATTTCGGCTCTTGAATCTGAATATTTTGATCGCTCTCATTACCGAAAAATGATTTCGCTGTATCAACTGCAACCTGTTTTCCCTGATGATCCAAAACCTGATTCACCAGGCGTAAATTTGAACCATTAAGTTTTATTTTAACATTAACCTTTGCAAATTCAGTCTGAACAACTGGTGTAGTTACAGTAATGCCCCACTGCTCAATACTCTTTTCTTCTTTAATGATGAGATGAACATTGCGGTACAAACCAGCACCAGGATACCAACGCGAAGATTTAGGCTTATTATTAAGATGTATGGCCAGAACATTTTCGCTTGATTG
>SEDB01000104.1 GCA_004210715.1 Pedobacter sp. | reverse complement strand
ACCAATACTACTGCGACTAAATACAATAAATTTCCCATAGTGTTAATTTTTTAAGTAAATGTTGAAGTATTAACACACTGGCAATAGTTTTGTTTAAAAAATGTAAATTATATTTTGGATAATTATCAACATTTAAACAAACAGGTTGTAAATCAAGACATAAAAAAACCTCCCAGCTTTAAAATTGGGAGGTTCTTATCTTTAAGATTTTTAGTACTCGTCCTCATTAAAAAAGAAATCCTCTTTAGTAGGATAATCAGGCCAAATTTCCTCAATAGTTTCGTAAGGTTCGCCATCATCTTCCAATGCCTGTAAGTTTTCGATAACTTCTACTGGGGCACCAGAGCGAATGCCGTAATCAATTAATTCATCTTTAGTTGCAGGCCAAGGTGCGTCTTCCAAGTGCGATGCTAATTCTAATGTCCAATACATATCTTCAATTCAATTAAATTCTTGTTCTTAACAATGCGCAAAGTATATTAAAATATTTGAGCAAAACAAACTTATTTTTCCACTATTAAACACGCGGTATCCAGATGTTTTCCTCTGCGCTAAAATCCATGTTCAGTTTTCGTGCCAAAACAAATAAATAATCACTTAAACGGTTTAAATAAATGCTTACACGTTCGTCTACAAAGCTATTTTCAGCAAGCTCAACAATTAACCTTTCTGCCCTTCGGCAAACACATCTGGCAATATGGCAGTAGGAAACAACTGTATTTCCGCCAGGCAACACAAAATGTTTCAATGTAGGTAAAACCTCATTCATTAAATCCATTTCATTTTCAAGTAAAATAATGTCGCCATCATGCAAATCAGGAATCTTCATTTTCGATTTTTCAGGATCAGCAGCCAATGAAGCGCCAACTGTAAACAAACGATCTTGAATTTCTTTTAGCAATTCTTTGTACTGCAAATCAATGTCCTGACACATGATTAAACCTATATACGAGTTTAATTCATCTACAGTTCCATAAGCTTCAATACGTAAATGGTATTTAGGAACACGAGTACCTCCAATTAATGAGGTTTGGCCTTTGTCGCCAGTTTTAGTGTAGATTTTCATTTTTGAAAAGCTTAAAGGTAAAAGGTTAAAGGCATAAGGATTTTAAAACCTTAAACCCTACGCCTTAGACTTTAAACCTTAAATTAATTTATTTTCTCCCAATCGCTTCCACTATCATTCAGCGCTTGCAAACGCGGGGATACATTTTTTATATCGGTATTAACATAATCGTTTTCGATTAAACCATCACGCATACGTACAATTCTGTGCGCATGTTGGGCAATATCTTCCTCATGAGTTACCAAAATAATGGTATTTCCTTTACTGTGAATTTCTTCCAAAAGCCCCATAATTTCGATAGATGTTTTAGTATCCAGGTTACCTGTTGGTTCATCAGCAAGAATGATCGAAGGATCGTTAATTAAAGCTCTCGCTACCGCAACACGCTGGCGCTGACCACCAGATAATTCGTTAGGCTTGTGATCCATACGATTACCTAAGTTTACATTTTCCAATGCTTTTGCGGCTCTAGCTTCGCGATCTTTTTTACTGTTACCAGCATAAATTAATGGCAAAGCCACATTATCTAACGCAGTTGAACGTGGCAGAAGGTTAAATGTTTGAAAAACAAAGCCTATTTCTTTATTACGAACCTCAGCCAAAGCATCATCGCTCATCTGACTAACGTTAGTTCCGTTTAAGATGTAGGTACCGCTTGAAGGGGTATCCAAACAACCTAAAATATTCATCAAAGTAGATTTACCAGAACCCGATGGCCCCATTAAAGCTACAAACTCGCCTTTGTTAATATCTAAAGAAACTGATTTTAAAGCATGGATTACTTCTGATCCGATTACGTATTTACGGCCAATTTCTTTTATGGTAATAAGTGGTTTCTCCATGTTTTTTCTTTTTTAGACAAGCGCAAAGGCTAAGATGTTACAAGTACAACAAAAATTACTTTTCAATAATTTTAGGCACCATAAAAAACTGATTGCTGTGCTTAGCAGCATTCTTCAATCCATCAGCAGTCGATATCTCCTGTTTAACTACATCTTCACGCCATACATTTGTAGCCTCATTCATGTAAACCAAAGGTTTAACATTTGAAGTATCCAATTCATTTAATTTTTCCATGAAAGAAAGAATTTTATTCATTTCAGGAATCAGTGTTTCCACTTCTTTTTCATCAATATGAATTCTTGCCAAATCGGCAATTTTATAAATGGTTTTTTCGTCTAAATTCATACCTATACTAACTTACTATCAATGAGTTGAAAAACCTTATCTTTTAATAAATCAGAATCAACATCTGCTAATTCAGCTGTATTAATGGGTTTATGGACGTAAATATCGCAAATTCCGGGCTTACTTCCATACTTGGCGCCATCATCCCAATTTATTTTCCAAACATTGGTAATGCTTACGGGTACCAATGGGATATTTTTATCTATTGCCAGCCTGAATGGTCCGTTTTTGAATTCTCCAAGTTTTGGAGGATAATGGTCATCAATTTTTCCTTCAGGAAAAATGATAAGGCTCATCCCCTTTTCAAGATTTTCTCCTGCTTTTTTAAAAGCCCTAAATGCTGAGATTTTGCTTTCCCGATTTACAGAAATATCAATCGTTTTAAAGAAAATCCCCAGAATAGGATTATTTAATAACTCATCCTTTCCCATAAAGTGAAACTTTCCATGACACATGATGCAGAAAACCATAATATCCAGGTTAGAAGTATGGTTGGCACAATAAATATAGGTTTGATTATAATTTAACTTCTCTTCATACTGATAGTTGTACCAGATTCCCGAAAATAAACTGCAAAAAAAACTATTCGCTTTGCGGCAAAGATTTAAAATCCCATAGTATCTAGGGTTTCTTGAGGTAAGATAATACAGCGGATAAAATAGAATGAAGAAAAAAAGTATCCAGAATAAAAACCATACTCGGTGTACCTGCCTTAGAAAGTGAATCATAGATAATCAAAAATATGAAATAGTTTGATATTTAGTGTCAGGCTTGTTAATAAGCCTGACTTAGTTAAATTTTATGTAATTACTTCTGCTCAAGTATGGCAACATTCGGAATGGATATACGTTTGGACATCAGATCATATTGAGCTTTAACTTAGGTATAACCCAGTGCACATTCAGTATATACACAGAGTCTTTACCAACTTTAACCTGAAATAAGGATGCCTGAAATCTAAAGCACTACTGATGATCCATTTCCTGTTCCGCGATTTTTGAGCATAGTAGCAATTGAATGTTCAGAACTATCTATTGTAAAAAATGAATCGATATATGCTTTGCAACTAATTTATTTTTAATTTCGTGCCATTATGAAAGAAACAGTGGTGAGTGGCATCAGGCCAACAGGAAAGCTACATTTAGGGAATTATTTTGGCGCAGTAACCAATTTTGTAAAAATGCAGTACGATTATAACTGCTATTTTTTTATTGCCGACCTCCATTCGTTAACAACCCATCCAACTCCAGGCGACTTACATGGTTATGTTCGCCATGTATTGGTTGAATATTTGGCTTGTGGAATAAATCCAGAAGAAACCACTATTTATGTTCAATCTGATGTACCAGAAGTTTCTGAACTTTATTTATACCTGAACATGAATGCCTATTTAGGCGAACTTGAGCGTAGTGCTTCATTTAAAGAGAAAATACGGGCCAATCCAGATAACGTTAATGCAGGATTATTAACTTATCCCACACTAATGGCTGCAGATATTTTAATACACCGGGCTACCAAAGTACCTGTTGGTAAAGACCAGGAACAGCATTTAGAAATGACTAGAAATTTTGGCAATCGTTTTAATAGAATGTATAACGCTGATTTCTTTCCTGAATCTTTTGCCTTTAATTATGCTGAAAACTTAGTTAAAGTTCCAGGTTTGGAAGGGAAAGGAAAAATGAGCAAATCAGATGGAGACGGAAATTGTATATACCTTTCTGATAGTCCAGAAATCATTCGTAAAAAGGTGGCCAGAGCTGTTAGTGACAGTGGTCCAACGGAAGAAAACCAGGAGAAACCAGAAGCCATCCAAAACCTTTTCGATTTAATGAAAATTGTTTCTACGCCTGATACCGTTGAGCATTTTGATGGTTTATATAATAAAATGCAAATTCGCTATGGCGACATGAAAAAACAACTTGCTGAAGATATGATCATCTTTAATTCGCCAATCAGAGAAAGAATTGAAGAACTTTCGAAAGATGATTTATATTTGAGACAAGTTGCCAAACATGGTGCTTTAAAAGCCCGCGAAAGTGCTCAAAAAACCATTAGAGAAGTTCGTAATTTAATTGGGTTTAAAAGTTTTTAATTATCAATAGATTTGAGAAATGAGGCCGGTGTTTATCAAACATCCATCTGCCCTTTTTCATTTTACATCAAAATATATGCACATAGCAATCGTAGGAAATATAGGCGCCGGAAAAACAACTTTAACTGGTTTACTGGCAAAAAATTATGGATGGGAGGCTTTATACGAAGCTGTGGATAACAACCCTTATCTGGAAGACTTTTATAGCGATATGAAACGTTGGAGTTTCAATCTTCAGATTTACTTTTTAAACAGTCGTTTTCAGCAAATTACGGATATTGAAGTAAATAAACGCAATGTCATTCAGGATAGAACGATTTATGAGGATGCTCATATTTTTGCGGAGAACCTGCATGATATGGCTTTAATGACGACCCGCGATCATGATAACTACCGTGCTATTTTCGATAATATTACCTCTTTTATTAAACCACCAGATTTACTGGTTTATTTACGTGCTTCGGTGCCTACGTTGGTGAACAACATTCAACGCCGCGGACGTGAATATGAAGCCGGAATCCGTATTGACTATCTATCGAAACTAAATGAAAAATATGAAGCCTGGATTAAAGGCTACAATTTAGGTAAGCTTTTAATTTTGGATAAAGACAAATTGGATTTCACGAATAACCCTGAAGATTTGGGTACAGTAATTCAATCAATTGAAGCTGAAATAAACGGGTTGTTTTAATAAAATTCTGAGGTTCGCTACTACTCATTTCTATTTTTTTTTGTAATTTGTAAATGATGAAAAAAGATTTTGAACATGATAATCCATTAAATTGGAAATGGGGCAGCATATATTTCAATAGAAAAGATTCAAGATTAATCGTTCGTAAGCGTACCGAATGGCTGGGATGGACATTTAATTTTGCGCACCCTACTTCGTACCTGATCATGGCGCTAATCTTTGCATATGTATTTTACAGAATTTACCAGGCTTAGTTTATCAGCAAAAAAATTATTTAAACTTTGAACGATTTAAAAATAATTGGCATTATCCCTGCTCGCTATGCTTCCACCCGTTTCCCTGGGAAGCCTTTGGTTGACATAGCGGGTAAAACGATGATTCAGCGTGTTTATGAGCAGGCATCCAAAGCCAAAAGTTTATCGAAAGTGGTTATCGCTACTGATGATGAGCGCATTGCCGATGAAGTAAAAAGATTTGGTGGGGAATACGTTTTTACTGCTCCACATCATCAAAGTGGTACAGATCGTTGTGCGGAAGTGATGGAACAACTCCCGGATTTCGATATTGTAATCAATATTCAGGGAGATGAGCCGTTTATCGAACCTGCTCAAATTGATTTGCTGGCAAGTTGCTTTATCGAAGAAAAAGTACAGTTGGCTACGCTCATTAAACCCATTCAAAGCCAGGAAAGTATTTATAATCCCAATAGCCCAAAAGTGGTGATTGATATCAACGGTAGAGCGATGTATTTTAGCCGCAGTCCAATACCTTTTATTAGAAATGGCGAACCGGGCGTTTGGGCAGAAAAACATCAATTCTACAAGCATATCGGTATTTATGGTTATAGAACCGAGTCGTTAAAAGCAATTACTAAATTGCCTCCATCCTCTTTAGAAATTGCAGAAAGCCTTGAACAACTTCGCTGGATTGAGAATGGATTTTATATCCAGACCAAAGTAACTGATTTAGAAACTGTTGCTATTGATACACCAGAAGATTTATTAAAATTGAATAAATTACTGGAGGCTTTAAAATTAGAATAATTCAGTTAGGCTTAGATTAGCAGATTTTTAATAAAGAATTCAAATCTGCTAATCTGTGGTATTACTATCCAACAATCAATTCCATTTGAATATTGCAACGGGCATAAGGTGTTGGTTTACCAGCAATTTTTTGAAAACCTAATTTATGATAAAGGTTGATAGCAGGTTTCAATATGGTATTGCTTTCCAGATAAATTTTCGAAGCACCTAAGGATTTTGCTTTCTCAATAATCGCTGAGGCCAATATAAATCCAATGTTTTTACCTTGAGCATTTGGCGAAACAGCCATTTTAGCCAGTTCGAAATCATACTCGCCATCATTCATTTTAATTAAGGCACATACACCGAGTGGTTCGCCATCATAAAGCGCCACTAAAATGCAACCACCTTTATCTAAAATATACTCTTGAGGATGGTCTAAAGCTTTATAATCAGATTTTTCCATTTCAAAATAGGTAGAAATCCATTCTTCATTTAACGCTTTAAAAGCCTGTTTATATTCTGGAGTGTAGTCAACAACACTCACTTTCAAACTATCTCGTTCTTTTTTCTTTTCCATTACTCTTCTTAATAATGTTTTTTGTTCTAATAGGAATTCCCATTCTGAAATAGCTTCCCATAGTTTATTTTGCGTCTGATTAGATAATTCTTCTATTGCTGCATTCACATCAATAAGCTGGTTATCAATTTTCTTATAAATCTCCTTTCCTTTTGATGACAAATTGATCACGTTTCTTCTACCATCAAGTTTGTCTTTACGCTCTATTACATAGCCCTTCTTTAACATTTCACTGATAATTTTACTAACTGACGGATGTGAGTGGCCAATAATTTTTGCTAATTCGGTAATTGTAATTTCTTTTCCTTTTGATAAAGAATGAAATACGGGGAACCATTTTGGTTGCATATCAATATTATAGAGTTGATATATCTTCGCTGCGTCTTCAGTTACTTTATCGGTTAGCATCCGAAGTCTGCTCCCAATAGCAACTTTGCCTATTTGTTCAAAAAAATTCATACAAACTAATTACGTAATTGATTACGCAAATATATAAATTATTATATTTTGTGTTAGATAAATTTTATATTTATTTAAACCTTCAGCTATGAAAAGAATTCTTTTACTTCTAATCATTAATTTATGCTCTTGTGCTGTCAAATCACAGGAAAAATTAGGTTTTGAAATAAAGTCGAATTTATTGAATTTGGTTGCCAAGAAACCTTCCTTTTCCATTGAAAAAACCTTTAAAAACAGATATGGATTGGAGCTCTCCTATACAATGGGCGAATTAAACTTGGGAAGAGATTATAAATACGATGGTTTTTTACTGCGGGCGAAATGGTATGCTCGCAAAATTGATGTAGATGAAATTACACCGTTTTTAGGGATATATGCTGGAAACCTGAACAAAACCATTGTATCAAACAATGCCTATATTCATCCCACAGGATTTTTATCGTTCGGAAATAATAGAAATTTCAAAGCAAATTCAATTCGTTCTGGCATTAATTTAGGGTTGTTATACCTCCCAACCGAACGATTAAAGAAAAAGATGATTCCATTGAATTCAAAAATGTGAATCAAAGTATTGCCAAGTCATTTTCTGACTTAGAAAAACAAGATACTTTTAAAATTGAGTTAACAGGCAGAAAGCCAGAGGAAATGGTATTAACCTTTACCATTAAAAATTTTGCGGGTAAAGAAATTTACATTGCCAAGTTAAGCGGAAAAGATTTATTGGGCAGTACTGATCCGAATTTAGATTTATCGAAAGAAAAAGCACAAATCGTATTTTTAAAAACCATAGCAGACGATTTCTTTTCTGAGGATAATTTTTTGGAGCCTGCAGTGATGCCAGAAGATAAAGCCGATAATTATGTTCCGGATAAGGCGCTTTATGAGGCGCTTAAAAAATCTGGCTTAAATGGCTTTAAATACCGTTTAGGTAAAGAAAACAATCTGTATATCGCCTGGAGCGAGAAAGAGCACAAGGTAAAGATTTATTACAACTGCTGCTAAATCCCTATTTATTTCAGACATCCCTTTTACTAAAGATTAATTTATCTATTATGAAAAGAGTGATTTTATTATTTTTTTGTGTTTCAATTTCAATAGCGTCTTATTCTCAAAGCATTTTCTTAAGGGCAAAGCCATCAGGCGAAAAGGCTGCAGTTGGTTTTACTGAACCCTCTCCTAGCGTCGTTTTTTTTGGAGTTGATGATGCCAGCCAAAGTTTTAAAAGCCATAAACAAAAAAGTAAGGAAATTAATGCTTACTTCGGTTCGGTTTACACCAGCTTTCCAATATTTAACATCGGAAAAGAAAATGTAGTGGAGTACACCAATTCAAATGGAAAATTTGTTTTTTATCGGCCAAACACTAAAAAAGCTTTCGGTATGGTTCTTTCCAACGGTAAAGACCAGCCGATTTTAGTCAGTAACCCTGATCAATATTTAAAAACGATCAAAACTTACTTAAATATCGGCAATGCAGATTATTTGGTCCCTAAAACACTGGATGAGCGGGATCAAAAAAATGCACAACTAGACATGCAAGCTATATTGAAGATAAAATTCACTACAGATGAATCTTACGCCAACAGGTTGATTAAAAATGCAAATTCAGTTCATTACAGTAAAGCTTACAATGATGGCAGTCCGAAAATGACTTGTACAAAAAGAGTTTTTGAAATGTTTGCTGATAGTTTGATGACCGCTAAATCTCCGTATGGCGGAAACTATCTCTATAATGATAAAAACGAAATGCTATCATTGGAAAACACATTAAATGGCAAGATAAATGGCTATTCAAAGTATGTTCGAGATCATCATGGCTTAATTAAAAAAATTATCAGTGGCGACGAAAACTCAACTGATTCTACTGTTTTCATTTACGAAAAAGATAAATATCATACGGTTAGCTTTAGCGGTTCAAGGCCCTACTCACTTGAAACTTTTTTCCTGAACGACCAAATGCAATGTGTTCGCCGGCTGTCTAAAAGAGCCGATCAATCTATCATGACAGACATCACCTACATCTACGATAAATTCGGCCGTATCATTCGCGAAGGACAAGTAGGAAGTGAAATGATTTATATTTATAAAACCGATTCCGATTTAATCTTTTCCGGCTTCAAATCTTATAAAGTAAATCCTAGAAAATTAGAACTTCAAAACGAAATAATCAGAGAAAAAAATAAGCAAACTTTTATTGGGAAAGATGGAACCGGAGCACTAAATTTTAAATCCGTTACCTACGTAGAAAAAGATGGGTCGACTAAAACTTACTCTTACGACAAGAATAATAAACTGACTAGTGTAGGTGTAATGCGCTGCTTATAATACTTAATAACTCGTGATAAAACATATAACGTTTAGCATTTCGATAACCTTTCTATCCTGGATCGTAGGCATGATCATTAATGCCTTCCTGATAAAAACAGTTTTCTATCAGGAAAAATTAACGAACCTAAATTTTGTTAAAAGCAAGAAGATAAACAAATTAATGGGGATTGGTGTAATCAAATGGATTGTAAAAAATACTTTTTTTAAATTTTTTAATCCAAAGCTTAAAATGAAAACTAAAATTAAGCAAAACGAGTTGGATGTTTTACGCAACGAGATGACGCTTGCTGAAATCAATCACCTGATTGCTTTTGCAACTGTAGTTATTTTTGCCTTGGTTATGGTTTTTAAAGAAAAGTACCTTTTGGCATTGATAATGATGATTGTAAATATGCTGATGAATTTATACCCATCATTATTGCAACAAGAAAATAAAAGACGGCTTGATCAATTGGAGAAAGTCCTCAACCGAAAGCAGTAGGACACTTTTGTAACTGAAGTAAAAGGCACATCAATTGCGATTTGAACCTGGTTGCAGCGGTATACTTTTTTGTTGCACCAACGTTTAATTACCACTGCCGAATACAAAAAAAACAGGACTAACAACAAAACGAAGCATAGGTTTGGCTTTCCAAAACCCCATCATCTAACGTTTATATCGAGTTAATTTTCTGATAAACATTAGATTATCATTTTTAAAATATCTAAATTTTAAATCAGCAGAAACGAGGAATTTTCTTACCTTTGTATCCCGTACAAAAAGCGGCAATATTTACCATTTGCCGTAAAAAATCACAAACATGACTAAGTATATTTTTGTTACGGGCGGTGTTACTTCCTCATTGGGTAAGGGCATCA
>SEDB01000514.1 GCA_004210715.1 Pedobacter sp. | reverse complement strand
AATAAATGATGAATATTCCAGAAAAATTAATCGTCCAGGTCGTGCTTGAAGGAACAGCTGCTAAATTCAATCCCATCATATTTAAAAATGAAGATAATTTCTGTGCACTGTATGGGAATAATCCGCAGGGCGGAATATATGGTTGCGGAAAATCTATTGAAGAAGCATTGTTAAACTGGGAGTATAATCTCCAATTAATGCTATCAAACAATATGGACCTTAAAAAAATGCTTTCAGAACACGAGCCGCCTGAAAGCGTGAAGCAGTTTTTGAACGAATATCGGGAACGGGCAAAACATGATTCAACTGGGTATGATCTTAATAAATCTTTTTAAGCTGTACTGATGCGTTGGTCGTACCAGGAAAAGATCATTCAATATTCATTGATTAATTTGACATCCGCAGCGATTAAAGAGCTCAGAAATTAGTCATTAAAGAAATTTACAAAACTTCTGTATTTGATTACGGTTGTTAAGTAAGATCGATACAGACAAGATGAAAGAAATTCTCCATTGTCTAAACTATTCCTTCTGCGGTATTAAAGAAGTACTAAAGCACTACCAAATTATCCGAGAAATATTTTCCGGCACCATTTTCACCTTAAAACAAATCATATGCTAGCAATGAATTACAGAGGGCCATTTCGCGTACGCGTCGAACAGCGCCCGATGCCGGAAATCCTTCATCCTGAAGATGCAATTGTCCGTGTTACCAGAACTTGTATCTGTGGTTCAGATTTACACCTGTATCATGGTATGGTTCCGGATACCCGCGTGGGTTCAACTTTCGGACATGAGTTCATCGGAATTATTGATGAAATTGGTCCACTTGTGACCAACGTAAAGATTGGTGATCAAGTTTTGGTTCCATTCAATATTGCCTGTGGTAAGTGTAACTTTTGCAAACAAGGCTTATACGGCAATTGTCATGAATCCAATTCGATGGCTACGGCTGTAGGGTCAATATTTGGTTATTCCCATACCGCAGGAGGTTACAACGGCGGACAAGCAGAGTATGTGAGGGTTCCATATGCAAACTTTGGCCCTACCGTCATTCCTGCCGATATGGATCCTGATGATGCCGTTTTACTGACCGATGTGGTCCCAACCGGATACCAGGCCGCCGAAATGGGTGGCATCAAAGAAGGTGACACTGTGGTTGTTTTCGGTGCTGGCCCCATTGGAATAATGGCAGCGAGGTGTGCCTGGTTTTTTGGCGCTGCCCGGGTAATCATTATTGACCATATTGAATACCGCCTTGAGTTTGCCAAGAACTATGCAAAATGCGAAGCTTACAACTTTAAATCCATGGCTGATCCGGTTGTATTCCTTAAAAAAACCACAGACTGGTATGGGGCGGATGTCTGTATTGATTGTGTAGGCTGTGAGGCGGAAGGCAATACCCTGCAGACCTTCACCGGTAAGCTAACCTTGATGCAGGCGGGTGCTGCAACTGCATTACAGTGGGCAATCAACTCTGTAAAAAAAGGAGGAATAGTATCGGTAGTCGGGGTTTATGGCCCGCCATTTAATTACGTGCCTATTGGTAATGTATTAAATAAAGGAATTACACTGCGAGCCAATCAGGCATCTGTTAAAAGGCTGCTTCCGAAACTTATAGAACATGTACAGGCAGGTCGATTAAATCCAAGAGGCCTGATTACCCATCGGGTTCCGCTGGAAGAAATTTCAGATGCATACAA
>SEDB01000513.1 GCA_004210715.1 Pedobacter sp. | reverse complement strand
AACCTTTTGCAAATCGGTGGTACAAAAGGGCTATAGCATTCATTTTAAGCGATAACTATTTTTGTATTGTTAAAATAGGAGCAATTATTTTAACACGGGACGAATTCTATGCCTGGATGGGAATAGGAAGATTAATTACAGATCTTAATTGATTTGTTAAAGAAGCCTTTCAGAAATGGAAGGCTTCTCTTATTTAAAATTCATTTCAGGTGAATGACGTATTTTGTACATTCTCAACTCAGAATATCTAGTGGCTAATTATCTGACTTCAATAAACCTTTCACTAAGCTTTTCCATTGTGGGTAAGATAATCCTATCCTTGCAGCTGTGCCAACCAAAGCATTACGAAAATTATCTAATCCATTACCCGTTTCCATATTTGGCGACTCATTTCGGGCATGTTCTTCAGCATAAACTACATTCTTGATGCGCCTAATCTGAAAAGTTGAAGTCGCTCGGGAAGTTAGAAAATGAGCCGTTTTTCCATCAGGATCCAATGGATGTGACGATGGGCGTACCCGAAGCGTAAAAACATCCTCATCAAAATCAACTTCAGAAAATACAGCTTCTACATGAACCCAGTCATATCCTTTTCCAATACGGGTGCCAGGACCTGGAATATCAATGCGAATGTAATCTCCTTCTGCCACAGTTCGATCACAGCTTCTGCCATTATGATCAAATAGTTTAAATGATGATAAGGGAATACTCGACATTTCACCCCAGCGATTGACCTCTGTAAGCCTTTTCATTACAATCTGATAAAATTCAATTGCCTCAATGTTGCTTCCGCAGGCTACACTTTCAACGGCATCGGTTTCTGCACCACTTTGATGCACCGGAACATGATCACTTCCAATATTCTTTTTCCATTTTAAGGCATTTGGTTCAGTAAAAACAGGTTTTCTTTAGAAATTGTTCAGTGTATTACTACTGTTTTTAAACCTTTGCTCTTGCCAAATACCTGTTCATTTTGAGTAGAATACGGGTTGGCTCATTTGATTTAATCAATGCAAGTGATTAATATTTCTTTGGAGTATTACTCTAATAAATAAATAAAAGATTTCAGTGTTGAATAGCCATGAATGTTTCAGCCATATTGCTTTTTCCACTCCAACTTTCTTTGCTGATAGTGACCGAAACCCTCTGCCTGCTTCCAAAAAGTATAAAAGATAGCCGCTGCTTCGGCCTTTTCATCTGTTCCGGTTCCGCGTTCCATTGGTGCATAACGATTATTTTTGTCGTATTTTTCACCACCTTTATAATTCGCATAACGCCTGGCCCTTGTAAAACCCATTTGCAAATATTTTCTGGCAAGATCAGCTCCAACAAAATCATCATTGATTAAATATTCCTTGAATATATCAAAAATCTTTGCTGCACTTTCTTTAGCGATTGCTGGATTCTTAAAACGCCAAAAAGGTCCGATTTCAGATTTGTATGGTTCACAGATTAAAACACCTTGTTCTCCCTTCCCTACTTTATATTGCTCGGGATGCTTTTTATAATCGATATCAGGCTTCCAGGGATAACTTGATATTTTAAAATCAAGGTACGAAGGCTTCGATTTGGAGTTATTCTCAAAATGATTTTCCATTATAAATTCGAGTTTACCATTTCATTCAGGGTTTTCAAATTCCCATGTGCATTGCCCATTGTATTATTGAAATAGCAAAAAACTGTTTTATCCTCGTCTATCCAATCTTTGATATAACTGGCGTATTCAGACAGTAATGATTCAGAGTAACTCCCCTTGTAATTACCACCCGGACCATGGAAACGCAGATATACAAAAGGTGATTCGTCCATCTGCATCGGACTTGCAGCATTTCCTTTGTCGTGAATTACAGATGCCATCTTGAACTCGGCAAGCAACTCCGAAATTTCCTCAACATAAAGTGAGGAATGGCGAAATTCAAGCGCAATATTCCATTCTTCTAATGGATCGCAATGGCGAATTTCGGCTAAGAGCCGCTGCAATTGAGCAAAATGGGTAATGCGCACACTGGGCGGAAATTGAACCAATACGCATCCTTTTTTCCCTCCCACATGATTGATGACCTCGAAAAAACGGACGATTTCAGCTGAATCGAATGCTAATCCTGACTGGTGTGTGATACCCTTAAAAAGTTTAAAAGTAAATTTAAAATCTTCAGGGACTTCTGAATGCCATCTGTTAATCGTAGAAGATTGAGGGATTTTATAAAAAGAGCTGTTAATCTCAATGCTGTTCACCAGTGATCCATAATAGCAAAGCCTCGATCGGTTTTGATATTCTTCAGGATAAAAAGCTTTATTGGGAACTGGCAAAAGCAAGCCACTTGTGACAGAAAGCTAATCAATAATTCCATTTGCATAAGCAAAACGCATCAGCACTGCTGTATTCCTGGCACCGGTTTTATCAATCAAACTTTGTCGATGCCCCTCAACTGTGCGTTTGCTGATGAACAGTTTATCAGCCATTTCTACATTGGTTAAACCTTGCCCAATAAGTTGTAAAATTTCAATTTCTCTGGACGAAAAATCACTGCTGCGCATTTTAAAGCTAGGAACAAGCTCCTTTTCAATAACATGATCGATGATGGGTATAGCCAGGCTGGAGCAGATATAGCGTTCACCAAGTAATAACCTGCTAATCGCAAAAAATAACTCTTCGGCATCAACTGATTTGGTTAGAAAACCACGTGCGCCCGCCCTTATGGTTTGATATAGATTAGCATCACTATCCATCATCGACATAATCAATACAGGGATTTCAGTGTAAGATTGCTTAAGCTCTGCTAACATGGCAATACCATCCATTATTGGCATTCCGATATCAGAAATAATGAGGTCAGGAGTTAAGCCATTGTTCAGGGCATTAATAACTTCCTGCCCATTGCTGGCTTCATGCAACACCTGGTATTGTTGTGTAGATTCCAATAACATTTTAACGCCGTGTCTAATCACTTTATGATCCTCGGCCAATATGATTTGCTTCATTTATTTTGTTGTTGGCCATTTCTTCACTAACATGAGATCGGGGGATGATCAAGCCCTGTGTCAACATAAGTTATTCCATATAGTTTTAACTGATTAAACCACCTCAATCTCATCAAATAAAAATGGCAATAAAAAAAACCGGATGCGATCAGGCATCCGGTGGTTCATATGTTGGTGTGCTGTTATTATTTTGAATAATCACTCCATTGAGCAACGCCATCTGGCTCGGCTGCAATAACCTCTTCACTTTTCTCTTCACTCATTTTTAAATTTAACGCTTCTTTTTCTTCCATTTCAGCGGTTTTATCATCATCCAGATTTGTTAATCCTTCTGTTTCTTGTACAAAGGCTGCTGGGTCTGAAATGAATTCCCATTCCTTATCCATACCCGGCATTTCGCCTTCATTCCAGGGGCCTGAAAATGAATTATCAGGAGAAAGATTAAAATATTGTTGTGTAAATCTTGG
>SEDB01000512.1 GCA_004210715.1 Pedobacter sp. | reverse complement strand
AGTGCTTTAAATGCTGATGCCTTAAAAAATGGAATAGTGTGCGCAAGCGCTGGCAATCATGCTCAGGGCGTGGCTTATTCTTGCAAAAAATTAGGCATTAAAGGTGTAATATTTATGCCCGAAATTACGCCTAAGCAAAAAATCAAGCAAGTAAATATGTTTGGTGGCGACAATATTGAAATTGTTTTAGTGGGCGATACCTTTGATGATTGTTTAAAAGAAGCTTTAATTTATTGTGAAGAAAAATCATCAACCTTTATCCCTCCTTTTGATGATGAAAAGGTAATTGAAGGACAAGCTACGGTTGCGATGGAGATTTTTCAGGATTTGCCCGATTTGGATGCCATTGTTGTACCTGTAGGCGGTGGTGGTTTAGCTTCTGGCGTGAGACCACGATTTTAAAACTTTATAATGAAGATGCAATAGTTGTAGAACCTGCGGGTGCGTTATCTGTTGCTGCATTAGAGCAGGTTAAAGACCAAATCGTAGGCAAAAATGTGGTTTGCGTAATTAGTGGTGGCAATAACGACATTGAACGCATGCAGGAAATTAAAGAGAAATCTTTGCTTTTTGAAGGTTTGAAGCATTATTTCATTGTTCGTTTTCCACAAAGACCAGGTGCATTAAAACTATTTGTAAATGAGGTTTTAGGTCCGCATGATGATATTACTCGTTTTGAATTTATTAAAAAGACGAATAAAGAAAATGGTCCTGCTTTGGTTGGTATCGAGTTAACTGATAAAGATGATTATGCTAGTTTATTGCAACGTATGAAGGATTTTAAATTCGAGATTATAGAACTGAATCAGGATCAAACTTTGTTTGAATATTTGGTTTAAAGTTTTAACTGCAAAGAACGATAAGTTTTTCACGTATAAAAAATTCAACAAAATTCGTTCAGCTGAATTTAGTTCAGCATTTTAAAGACAATAAAGACCCTGAAATAAATTCAGGGTAACGTTAAAGGATAATAAAAAATGAACTTCAAAGATTTAACTAACAAAACATTAATTACAGATAACGACATCGACTGGGATGATTTGGGTGCTGGTGTGAAACGTAAAGTAATGCCTTTTGATGATAACCTGATGCTGGTTAAAGTTGCCTTTGAAAAAGATGCAATCGGAACGATTCACAATCATCCGCATTTGCAGTTGAGTTATGTGGCAAAAGGAAGTTTTGAAGTAACCATGGGTGATGATAAGAAAATCCTTAATGAAGGCGATGTTTTCTTTGCACCAACCATGATTTTTCATGGGGTAATTTGTTTAGAAGAAGGCTTGCTAATTGATGTTTTTAATCCCCATCGTGAGGATTTTTTGAAATAATTATACCACCTTAACTACTCAAAAGTCAACCGAACATTTTTATAACCTAATCCTTCGATAATAGGTTTCAAAACATTTGTCGCATTAGTTTTGGTTTGTGCTAGAATATCCGATTTTTTAACTTCAACAGCAACGTGTTTTTCTGCAGCTTTGTAAGCTTCATCAACTAATCCCGCTTCGCGGAAAAATGCCATTTTCGTATCGTAAACTTTAGAGTTTTTATGGTCAATTTTTACATAGCAAATTTCGGGTTGTGGTAAATTTACTACAGCTGTATCCGCATCAATTTCGATATTATCTTTAGTTATTTTAGTAAGGTCTATACAACCCACAGCTTCTGCTTTAACAATGAGTAAAACACTTGCTTCCGGCAGAAAATCTGTTTTGTTTTTATGCTCCAACACATCACTAATTTGGTAACGAACCAGCTCCAGTTTACCAATAGCCTCGATTTTTTCTACCAAAAGCTGATGTTTACTTTCTACAGAGGTGTTGATGCTGAACTTTTTCGAAATAAAAAAGTAACCTGCAACCAATAAAATTAACCAGGGTAAAACCCTAAAAACTACTCTCATATTTAAAAGATATTAATTCAAATTTCAATGTTGTGTTCTGTTGGATAAACAATTATTAATCCAGAATGTGTTATTCAGAATTTTTGGCAGTTGTTTTGTATTATGCAAAGTACACACACAAATAAAAACTAATCACATGAAAAAAATTACTATCCTAATGCTTTGCATTGTCACACTAGGTTTGGCATCCT